>DAOSWJ010000005.1:0-31050 GCA_035380005.1 Prolixibacteraceae bacterium
CCATGCACAACAACTGGCCGAGGGGCAAAGCACAGCACCTATCTACCTGGCCACCTCGCGCATTTGGGACGATGATTTTCGCCAGCGGGTTGAACGGCACCAAAACGACCGTGGCAACCAATGGACAACCATTGAAGAAGAAAAACAACTGTCGAAGCTTCCTTTTAAAGGTCAAACGGTTTTGCTCGATTGTATTACATTGTGGCTAACCAACATCTTTTACGATAACAACAACAATGTAGAAAAAACATTAAAGGAAGCCAAAACCGAATGGGATGCATTTATCAACCAAGACATTAACCTTATTGTGGTAAGCAACGAACTGGGCATGGGCGTACACCCCGAAAACGAAATTGCCCGCAAGTTTGCCGACCTTCAGGGCTGGATGAACCAATATATTGCAAAAAAAGCCGATGAGGTAATATTGATGGTTTCGGGGATACCTTTAGAAATTAGTAAATAGTTCCCGAGATAAACTCGGGACTGCTCACTTTGGCTCCCAGCATTGGTCATTAAGTCAATAGTTATTAAGTCATTGAGTGCTAAAATACAAAATTGGAAGAGAATACAAAGTATTTGGCGCTGTTTACTCTCTATATACTCAGCGCTCTCTGCGGTAAAAAAACATATATAAAATGAACGAAAATAACAAGAACGCACAAACCCAAAGCCTCCCCTTGGGGGAGGTTGGAGGGGCTTTTGGTGGGGCTCTTCAACATAAAATCGACCTGAAAACCAAACCAACCGGTTCGCTTGGTCAGTTAGAAGATATTGCCCTTCAAATTGGGCTTATTCAGCAAACTCTTTCTCCAAAAATTGAAAATCCGGTGATGCTGGTATTTGCAGCCGACCATGGATTGGCCGATGAAAAAGTAAGCCCCTACCCTAAAGATGTAACCTGGCAAATGGTAATGAACATGGTAAATGGAGGCGCTGCCATTAGCGTGTTCTGCAAACAAAACGGGTTCGACATGAAAGTGATTGATGCCGGTGTTGATTACGATTTCCCGGCTGATTTATCCATCATTCCATCAAAAATTGGCCGTGGTACCAAAAACATGATGCACCAACCAGCCATGACCGTCGCCGAGTGTGAGTTGGCCATGCAAAAAGGGGCAGGGTTTGTAAAAGCTGAAGCCGAAAATGGATGCAATACCATTGCTTTTGGTGAGGTTGGTATTGGAAATACATCATCGTCGGCCCTGTTGATGCACCGATATATGGAGCTCCCCATTGAAGAGTGCGTTGGTGCCGGTGCCGGAATGGTGGGCGAACAGCTCGAATACAAGAAGAATGTTTTGAAAGAAGTTTCCCTGAAATACAACACTTCCTCCCCCCTTGAAACCCTCGCTACTTTTGGCGGCTTCGAAATTGCCATGATGGCCGGTGCTTTTATCGAAGCCTTCCGACAAAATATGTTGGTTTTGGTCGATGGCTTCATTGCATCGGCTGCCATGCTTTCGGCCAGCCAGTTTGAGCCGGAGCTGAAAAACAACTGCATATTCTGTCACCAGTCGAACGAAAAAGCACACAGCATTTTGCTCGAACGCCTGGGCGCTGAGCCCGTGCTCGACCTGCGATTGCGCTTGGGTGAAGGAACCGGCGCTGCTGTTGCCCTGCCCATTATCCGCTCGGCCGTCAACTTTTTAAACGAAATGGCCAGTTTTGAGGATGCGGGGGTGAGCACGGCCGAAAGGCCGGGAGCATAACGAAATTTTCGTGCTTCGATGTTATATTTTGAAGTGATGGATTGATGGAAAACTGGAAAGGTGGAATACTGGGCTGGAAACCAAAAAACAAAATTTGGAATGTTTGATAATTGTTGCGTAATATTGTGATAAACTATAAATACGACTAAAATGGAAAGAAGAAACATCAATCGCGGTTTTACACAATTAAGAGTATGGCAAGATGCTATTAATCTTTATGTTTTGACATGTAAACATTTATCATCATTCCCCTTTGAATTAATAAAAACATCAGGAAATGCTATTGATGCTGCGCATAGTATAGGTAGAAATATTGCAGAAGGTTACTGCAGAAAAAGCATACGTGAATATTTAAACTTCTTAAATATTGCATTGGCATCAAGTGGGGAATTTCATTCTTCGATGTACAGTTTTAAAGCCGCAAATCAAGTCACCGAAAATACTTTCGAAGAAATTGATGAATTGCATTACAAAACTGAAAACGAACTTATTGCGCTCATTAAATCAATCAATAACAAAATGAAAAACGGAACATGGAATGAAACCTTACAGTAACACTATACTCCATTTTTCCAACATTCCATCAATCCATCATTCCAATATTCCATTATTCCAAAAAGAAATGAACAACCAAAACAAATCAGAAAATAATAAGCAGAAAGGTTCCAGAACTATAAATTTGTTCTTATTGGCCCTCATGTTCTACACCCGCATCCCGGTTAAACGGGACATCGATTATTCACCTGATAATCTGAACAAAGCAACCCGCTTTTTTCCGCTTATTGGTTTAATTGTTGGCGGCATTGGTGCGTTGGTTTTCTGGGGTGCATCGTTTGTTTTGCCTACGGTAGTGGCTGTAATCCTTTCAACGGCGGCCACGATATATACAACCGGTGCGTTTCACGAAGACGGCTTTGCCGATTTTTGCGATGGCTTTGGTGGTGGATACACTAAAGAACGCATCATTACCATAATGAAAGACAGCCGCATTGGCACTTATGGTGCTGCTGGCTTGTTACTTATGCTACTTACTAAGATATTTACTCTGGTTTCAATTGACACAAAACAAATACCTTTGGTAATAATTGCAGCACACGGATTTAGCCGCGTTATGCCGGTATTGGTAATTTTCACCACACGCTATGTTCGTGATGATGAAACCAGCAAAATAAAACCCATAGGTAAAAAAGGGAGCGTTGCCGACCTGCTATCTGCCATAATATTCGGAAGTGTAATGCTCTTCTTTTTTCCATGGTTTTTTGCCGCTGCAATAGTTCCTGCACTGCTTATTATTACATTCTTTTTTAGAAAATACATTACAAAAAAAATTGGAGGATATACAGGTGATTGTCTGGGTGCCCTGCAACAAATCTGCGAAGTGGGTTTTTATCTTGGGGTGTTAGTATTTAGTCAATAGTCATTGGTTATTAGGGGTATAGATATGAAACAATTTAAGCTTACTTTAATTCGCCACACCACCGTTGATGTTCCTCCGGGCATGATTTACGGCCAAACCGATGTGCCATTGAACGCATCGTTTAACGATGAGGCTGCAATGGTAATTGAGCAGATCGCCCCAATTACTTTCGATGCCGTATATTCAAGCCCGTTAAGCCGTTGCATGCAGCTTGCGCAAAAAATTTCGCCTAAAGTAATTCCCGACAACCGTTTAATGGAGTTGAACTTTGGCTATTGGGAAACTAAGTTCTGGGCCGATGTTTATCAAACACCCGAAGCAAAGGCATGGTTTGCCGACTATGTAAACACCCCTGCCCCGGGTGGTGAATCATACGCTCAATTGATACAACGTTGCGAGGTTTTTCTCGAAGAAATCAAAAAAACCAAACACAATAACATTTGTATTGTAACACATGGAGGTTCAATACGAGCAATAAAATCTATAATTCAAAATATACCACCAATGCAAAGCTTCAAAACAAAAATCAATTATAGTGAGATTAGCTGCCTCGAGCATAATTTTATCTATGAAAAAAGAATCTAGTATTGATTTTATAGAAAGAAAAGGCTATTCTCAGCATAGAAAAAATTATCTTGCAACAACAAATTATTCGAAGATAATTACAAAAAAAACCGATGTAACAATGAAAAATTTTTATATCATTTTAATTATGAGTTTAAGTTTATCTGCTTGCATATCAAATAAAACTCAACCCGAGGACAAAAGAGTCGAAAACTTGCTATCTCAAATGACTTTAAGAGAAAAAGTAGCTCAGTTAAACCTGATTACAGCTTTAGACGACTTTAACAAACCAAAAGAAGATGTTATTGAAAAGGTTAAAAATGGCGAAGTTGGCCATATACTTAAAAGCAACGGTGTAAAAACAAATCGTCAGTTGCAAGAAATTGCCGTTAACGAAAGTAGGCTTGGTATTCCAATACTCTTTCACGAAGATGTGATACATGGATATAAAACAACTTTTCCTGGACCAATGGCCGAAGCTGCAAGTTGGAATTTAGAAAGAATTGAGCAAACAGCCGCTGTAGCAGCAAAAGAAGCCAGTGCTTCCGGAATTCAATTAACTTACGCTCCAATGGTTGATATTACAAGGGATCCGCGTTGGGGAAGAATAGTAGAAGGTGCCGGCGAAGATCCATATTTGGCAAGTTTAATTGCCGAAGCAAGAGTGAAAGGTTTTCAGGGGAATAACCTCGCAGATTCAACTACTCTTATGGCCTGCGTAAAACACTTTCTGGGCTATGGCGATGCTACCGGAGGTGTTGACTATAACATAGGCGATTTTTCGGAACGTGAAATTCGTGAACTATTAAAGCAGCAATTGATGCCGGCGTTGGCAGTTTAATGATTGCCTACTCAGCCGTAAACGGAATGCCGGCTACTGCAAACAAATGGTTAATGGAAGATCTTCTTCGTGATGAATTGGGTTTTGAAGGAATGATTATTTCCGACTGGTCAACAGTTTCGAATTTAGTAAAAACCGGTATTGCAAAAGACGAAAAACATGCAGCAGCTTTATCTTTCGAAGCAGGGTTAGATGTAGATATGGTTTCGGAATTGTATATAAAAAACCTTGAAACATTAGTAAATGAAGGAACAATCGACGAAAAACGAATAGACGATGCAGTGCGCAGAGTGTTAAAAGCAAAAATTGATTTAGGCTTATTCGATAACCCCTACCTGTACTTCGACGAAGAAAGAGAAAAAGAATGGGCAATGCACCCTTCTCATCTCGAATTAGCAAGAAAGGCAGCACGCGAAAGCATGGTATTGCTGAAAAACAATAATCAACTTTTACCTTTATCAAAAAACATCAAATCAATTGCAGTGATTGGCCCCATGGCTAATCGCAAACACGACATGATGAGCTGGTGGGCTGCCAATCATTCTCAAGCCGATAAAAACGACGTTATTTCTTTGTTAGAAGGAATTAAAAAAACTGTTTCAGAAAAAACCGTAGTTACCTTTATTGAAGGAATAAAACTTGACGGTTTTGAAAAACAAGGACTGGAGCTTATCCCTGAAGCAATAAAGGCTGCAAAAAAAGCTGATGTTGTTGTTTTAGCTTTAGGCGAAGAATACTGGATGAGTGGCGAAGGAGGAAGTATCAGTGAAATTGTACTTCCAGGAGCACAACCTGAACTTATTGAAGCCATTGCCAAAACTGGCAAACCGGTTGTAGCTGTTCTAATCAATGGCCGCCCGTTCGATATTCGCAAACCAATAGAATATTTCGATGCTGTTTTGGAAGCCTGGCAGCCCGGAACAATGGGAGGACTGGCTATTGCAGATGTTCTTTTTGGCGATTATAATCCCTCTGGGAAACTACCTGTTTCGTTTCCTCTTAATACCGGTCAAATTCCTGTTTTTTATAATGCCAAAAGAGGATCACACAATTTTGAAGGCATTGACATGGATAACAGGTATAAAAACAATTATTTGGACATACCCCATAAACCATTATTTCCTTTCGGATTTGGTTTGAGTTACACAAACTTTGAGTATTCCGAATTAATAATTGACGAATCGGGTAACGACCCAGTTGTATCAATTACAGTTACAAACACCGGACAATTTGACGGACACGAGGTTGTGCAGATGTATATCAAAGATTTGGTTACTGAAGTAACTACTCCAAATAAACAACTGAAAGGTTTTGAACGAATTCATTTAAAAGCAGGAGAATCAAAAAAGGTTCGATTTACAATAACAGAAGACAAACTTACATACATTGGAAAGGCTCTCAAACCTACAATTGATTCGGGAGATTTCGAAATAATGATTGGACCGAACTCCGAGGAATATCTTAAAATTGGTTTTAGCAGAAAATAATTTTTTGTTTGCACATAATTAGAGCAGCACATCTTTTTTGATGTTCTGCTTTTAAGTTTCCCTATCTTTGTCGCCTTTGTTTTAGAATAGTATGACTGAGAAATTAAAACCAATCATGTTTGTTGGCACCGGTTCCGATGTGGGAAAGTCGGTGATCAACGCTGCGTTTTGCCGAATTTTTAAGCAGGATGGCTACTCTCCTGCCCCGTTTAAAGCACAAAACATGTCGTTAAACAGTTATGCCTCGCCCGACGGGCTTGAGTTGGGACGGGCACAAGCCGTGCAGGCCGAAGCTTGCGGTATACCTTGCAGCGCCGATATGAACCCCATTTTACTGAAACCTACCGGCGAAATGAAAGCTCAGATAGTGCTGAACGGCAAGCCCATTGGCAATCAATCGGCACTCGACTATTTTAATCATACCGACCGTGATTATTTGTTTGCCGAAGCCATGAAAGCCTACCAGCGTTTGGCCGAAAAATACAACCCCATTGTTATTGAAGGCGCAGGCAGCATTTCGGAACTTAACCTGCACGATCGCGACATTGTTAATATGCGCGTAGCCAAAGCCGTGCAGGCCGATGTGTACCTCGTAACCGACATTGACCGTGGCGGTGTGTTTGGCAGCGTATATGGCACCTTAGAGCTACTTCCACCCGACGAACGAAAACTGGTAAAAGGCATAATCGTTAACAAGTTCAGGGGCGATATCCGCCTATTCGAAGATGGACGTAAAATGCTCGAAGATATTACCGGTGTGCCAGTGGTTGCTGTAATTCCTTATTTTAGGGATATAAAAATTGAAGATGAAGACTCGGTAGTGGTAGATTTGAAAAACCGCCAAGCAACAACAGGAAAAACAAACATTGCAGTAGTTTTATTGCCTCACATGAGCAATTTTACCGATTTTGCAAACTTAGAACGCAATCCCGAAATCAACCTCTTTTATGCTTCATCTCCCTCCGATTTGCTTAATGCCGATGTGATTATAATACCTGGTTCAAAAAATACAATATCCGATTTGCTTTATTTACGAAAAGTAGGTATGGCGAAAGCAGTATTAAATGCCCATCAATTGGGAAAGAAAGTTTTTGGAATTTGTGGAGGATATCAAATGATGGGGCTTTCAATAGATGATCCGTTTGAAGTTGAAAGCGACATCAAGACCTTACCTGGTCTTGGTATTTTACCAGTAAAAACAACACTTTTGGCCAATAAAACAACCAATCAGTGCCAATTCACTTTTTTAAACGATACCCATATTTGCAATGGCTACGAAATACACATGGGCGAAACGCTTGCTGAAAATGCTTCTCCATTATGCAGTATTGTTGGTAAAGGTCACGATGGTTATTACCTTAATGAAAACACTTGGGGTACTTATATTCACGGAATATTCGACAACCAAACTATTGTTAACAAATACATTTTAAACAATTCTCCAAGCGCTGAAAATCATTTCGATTACCAAACATTTAAACAGGAACAGTTTAACAAGTTGGCCGATTTAGTTCGGGCATATTCAGATATGCAGTATATTTGCAAAATAATAGCAGAGAAATATACACAATGTTAGCAGGTCACGGAAATGATATTTATCGATATGAAAATGAAATCATTGTTGATTTTAGCTCAAACATTGCGAAAATTAATATAAGGGAGAAATTGCTCGCTTTTTTACAAAAGAAGCTTAAAACAATCAGCAATTATCCCGATCCTGAGATGATGCAACTTAAACGCGCTGTTGCCAAATTCCACAACATTTCAACCGACGAGGTTATTATCACAAATGGCTCTACAGAAGCATTTTATTTGGTTGCTCATACCTATGTAAAACGAAAAACTTTTATTAAAATACCATCATTTGCTGAATACGAAGATGCATGTGCACGCTACGATCATTCATTATTTTTTGAAACAAAAATTGATTCTGAAACAATAAAGGGTTTCGACATGGTTTGGCTGGGAAACCCCAATAACCCCGATGGTAAAGTTGAAGCGCTCGAAAACATCAGCGATTGGAGCAAACGTTATCCGAACACTACCTTTGTAATTGACGAAGCTTATGCCGATTTATCAAATGTTCATAAAACAGCCATTCCTTTAGTAGCAAAAAAACAAAATGTTATCATTATACGTTCGTTAACCAAATCGTTTTCGATACCTGGATTGCGAATTGGATACATAGTTTGCAAAAAAGATATTGCCGATAAAATCCGCAATTACACAATACCTTGGAACATAAATAGTTTAGCTGTCGATGCAGGTGTTTTTATAATGAACAATTACACTTCGTTAGTGCCCGATGCCAATGAATTGGCTGAAACTTGTGCAATATTCAAGGCCGAACTCGAAAAAAACAACAACCTAAAGGTTCATCATTCCGATTGTAATTTTTTGCTTGTTCAGTTGAACCGGGGAAATGCGTCTGATTTGAAACTATACCTTGTTAAGCATCATGGCTTGCTTATTCGCGACGCATCGAATTTTAGGGGGCTAGGACCACAATATTTCAGGGTTGCAGTTCGCAGCAACCAGCAAAACCAGTTATTGGCCAATGCCATTCTCGACTGGATGACACATTAATCGCAACTCAGCATGTTACATCAAATTATTCTTCCATTAATTATTGGTTTTTTTATCGATGCACTCATTGGCGACCCACGTAACTTTCCACACCCGATAAAGGTTTTTGGCTTAATAATTTCCAAAACTGAACATTATTTAAACAAAGGGAAATACAAGCTTTTAAAAGGAGCAATTTCTACCCTATTGCTTATAATTTCTACTTGGATTTTTTACTGGCTAATTGCCAAACTAATAGGCCCTTATCCCATTGCTCAGGTAATTGTTTCTTCTATAATTGTTTATCAGGCAATTGCCAACAGGGGCTTAATCATCGAAGCTTTAAAAGTGGAGAAAATTATCAGGACCAATAACATTGAAGCAGCAAGAAAGCAATTATCGACAATTGTGGGGCGCGATACCCACAATCTTAACGAAAACCAAATCAGAGTTGCAGTACTTGAAACATTATCGGAAAACCTTAGCGATGGGGTTATTGCTCCATTATTTTATTACGCAATAGGCGGTTTTCCTCTTATGATGGCTTATAAAATGGTTAATACACTCGATTCGATGATTGCGTATAAAAATGATCGCTTTAAAAATTATGGGCTTGTTGCTGCCCGGATTGATGATTTGGCCAATTTAGTGCCTGCTCGATTAACTGCTTTTTTAATGGCACTACTGGCCTTAAGTAAGCGCGCATTTTTTTATATTTTTAAATATGGCAACAAACACAGCAGCCCTAATTCGGGTTACCCCGAAGCTGCTTTGGCGGGCATTTTAAACTGTCGGTTTGGAGGGCCAAATGCTTATGGTGGCAAAATACACAACAAACCATATATAGGTGATAATGAGCGCATTATTACAAGTAAAGATATTTGCAAAGCAGCACTATTAAATGCTGCAGTATCTGTTTTTGTGGTACTAATAATTGTAATTTTTTACTTTTTCAAAGCATCGTAAAGAATTTCGACAGGGTGTAGTGCTTTGCGTTTTGTGCCCAGCATAATTTGTTCCCTGCAACTGGTTCCGGGGGCAGCTATAATCACTTCTTCATTGGTTTTTCGAATGGCAGGGAAAAGCACCATTTCTCCAATCTTCATTGAAATTTCGTGGTGTTCTTTTTCATAACCAAACGATCCGGCCATGCCGCAACACCCCGAAGGTATTTCTTCAACACTATAATTTACAGGAAATTGAAGCATGTCAATTGAAGCTTTTGTCGTAGCCAATGATTTTTGGTGGCAATGACCGTGCAGTTTTATTTTTGCCGCATCGAGGGTAAAGCTTTCTTTTGAAATGTTCCCTTTTTCAACCTCACGCATAAAGAACTCGTCAAACATTAAAACGTTTGCCGCCAATTTTTTGGCATCGTCTTTTAAATTATCGGCTACCAAATCGGGATACTCATCTCTAAACGATAAAATTGCCGATGGTTCAATGCCAATCAAGGGAGTTTCACTGCTAATTATGTCTTTCAATAAGGCTACATTTTTATTGGCCAACTGTTTGGCTTTTTTCACCAATCCTTTCGACAAAAATGTTCTGCCACTAAAAACGTGACTGGGGATAATCACTTCGTATCCAAGCTTTTCGAGCAGCATTATTGTTTTTATACCAATGTGACTTTCGGTGGTATTTAAAAACTCGTCGTTAAACAAGTAAACCTTACGTTTTAAATTGCTTTGAGCTGTTTTACGCTGTCTGTCCCATTTTAAAAGGCTTGTTTTCGACAAAGCGGGCAGTTCAATTTGTTGTGAAAAACCACTGACAAGTTTAATTAACCCAGCCATTGGTTTAAACCGCAACATAGCATTTGAAACAGGACTTACTTTTGCAGCAAATTTCATCAAATAAGGATAATACGCTACAATTTTCGTGCGGAAAGGCACAGGGTTTCCTTCGTAGTGGCTTTGCAAAAAGTCGGTCTTTAAACGCGCCATATCGACTCCCGATGGGCATTCGCTTTTACAAGCCTTGCACGACAAACACAAATCGAGCGACTCGAGCACCAGCCTTTGATCAGCCCAATAAAGATCGTTCTTGCGGGTTATCAATTCGCGTAAAACGTTGGCACGCCCACGTGTCGAGTGCATTTCATCGCGGGTAACCATAAAGCTTGGGCACATGGCTCCCCCAATAATTTCCGATTTTCGACAGTCGGCCGAACCATTGCATTTTTCAATGGCACGTGCCATTCCCATTGTTAATTTGTAATCGAAAAAACTGTTTAGTTCTGGAGTTTCGCCACCGGGCATGTAACGTAACGAAGTGTGCATGGGTGGTGTATCGGTAATTTTTCCTGGATTGAAAATGTTTTGTGGATCCCATGCATTCTTTATTTCACGCAAGAATTGATAAACTGTTTCGCCAAGCATAAAGGGAATAAATTCACCCCTAAGCCTGCCGTCGCCATGCTCGCCGCTTAACGAACCACGGTATTTTTTTACGAGTGTAGCCGTTTCGGTGGCAATTTTTCGAAACAGGATGATATCGCCTTCATCTTTAAGATTTAAAACGGGACGCAGGTGCAATTCGCCTGTTGCTATGTGTGCATGATAAACAGCCTGCAAGTTCATTTCATCGAGTTTGGATTGAAATTCGGCCATAAAAGCAGGCAATTTATCTACCGGAACGGCAGTATCTTCAACCACAGAAACAGGCTTTGCATCGCCAGGCATATTCGACAAAACGCCTAGTCCGGCAGTTCGCAGGTTCCACACACGAGGTATATCGGCACCCCATATTAATGGAAAATGTGTTCCATAACCTTTGTCGCGCATGGCCTGTTCTATTTGCCCTGCCCGTTGAATAATTTCTTCTTTTTGTTCGCTCCAAAGTTCAATAATCAGAATGGCCTCGGGGTCGCCATTTATAAAGAAGCGGTTACGTTGCAGGCCAATGTTCTGCTTGGTCATGTCCATGATGGTTTTGTCCATCAGCTCAATGGCCGAAGGCTGATATTTTAGGGCAATTAAATTGGCATGGAAAGCATCGGTAAGTTTATCGAAATGAACGCACAACAGCGCTTTTTCTTTTGGAGGCAAATCGATCAGGTTCAATTTCATTTCGGTAGTGAAAGCTAAAGTACCTTCAGATCCGGCTAAAAGTTTAGCAAAATTAAACGCTTCTCCTTTGGAGTTAAAAGGCTGCATGTTTGCTAAAATATCGAGGGCATAACCATTGTTTCGTCGTGGAACTGAAGGATGTGGAAATTGTGCAGCAATTTCATTGCGATTTTCATTATTGTTGAGAATGGTATTTATTTTTCGGTAAATATTTCCTTCGAGATTTTGTTGTTTCAACTTATCGTTGTATTCCGCGACTGTAAGCTCGTTAAAAACCACTTCGGAGTTATCGCTCAGCAATGCCGTTATCTCAATGATATGTTTGCGAACACTTCCATGAACCAACGAATGTAAGCCACAGCTATTGTTGCCCAGCATTCCGCCCATTGTACAACGGTTGGCGGTTGATGTTTCGGGACCGAACATTAAGCCGTAAGGTTTCAGTTGCATATTTAGCTCGGAAAGTACCACACCGGGTTCTACCCTCACCCATTTTTCAACAGCATTTATTTCGATAACCTTATTAAAATGACGTGAAATGTCAACAACAATACCGTTGCCCACCACTTGACCGGCCAGCGATGTTCCGGCCCCACGGGGAATCAACGATGTTTTGTTATTTTGTGCAAAGTTGATCAGCGTCGAAATATCGGCTTTGCTTTTTGGGATGGCAACGGCCAAAGGCATTTCGCGGTATGCAGAGGCATCGGTTGCATAAAGAATTTTTGATATTTCGTCGAAACGAAGCTCGCCTTCAAGTTCTTGCGAGAGTTTTTTTAATGAATGGTAGGTTGTTTCCAATGTGTTAAATTATTTGTTTACCCAGTTCGGTAGTAATGTATTTCTGGTTTCTGTCCCTAGGATTTTCCGGTACTGTACGCTGTATTAAACCATTCTCAATAAGAGGCTTTATATGTCTGTTGAAGTTTACTGAATGATTTGAAAGGCCTAATAATTCTAATATTTCTGACCTCGATTTCGAAGTTAAACAAGCCTTTAGAATAAATATTACTTGGTTACTTACTTGGTTACTTACATGGTTACTTACTTGGTCACTTACTTGGTCACTTGCATTATCATTTAAAGAATCGGTATTGATAGGTAGTATTGTAAGAAAATAATGTGACTGCTCATTGGTTTCAATAATTGGGTTAGGTGAACCATTTTTTTCCATTGTTTTGTATATAGTAGGAATACCTGTTCCCCGACCTTCGGTAAGGTGCAGATCCTTTAAAAAATCAACAACTCTTCTATTCCTATAATCGAGTCGTCCAGGATTCCAACCATTTTTGAATTCCAATCTTTCCCATTCAATGACTTTCCCATTTATCAGTTCATGTATGTTTATTGCTAATGCCATATTTCAGAGGGTAAATATACAAAACATTTACATGCTTAACCCAACTCAACAATGGTGATTCCGGCACCGCCAAACTGCACGTGCTCGTCGCGGAACGAAGCTACAGCCGGCTCCGATTTCAGATAATTGCGTATCATTTCTTTTAATATACCAAACCCTTTCCCGTGCAAAATACGCAATTGCGATGCTCCCACCACAATGGCATCATCAATAAAGGCTTGTATATTACCAAGTGCTTCCTCGGCCCTTTGTCCACGAATATCAATTTCGGGCTTAAACTCCAATTTTTTGCTCATGATTTGATTGGTACGCTTAATTGAATCGGCTTTGGGAACTTGCTTGGCTTGCTGTTGTTGACGTTTAACCTCGTTATTGCTGATTGATTCAATGCGATCAATATCAACTGTTGAAATAATATTGCCCATAGCAAGTACAACCTTGCCTTTGTCAAAATCGATAATCTCGCAAGCACTGCCCGACCCTTTTAGCCTCACTTTGTCGCCAATGGCAAACTGTGGTTGCTTAATTTTTTCAAGCGGTTTTGCATCGGGCTTTTTGTGTTTTTTATTGCCCTTATTTTTTTCGCGTTGCTGAATTTTTTCAATTTTTTTTCTAATGCGCTCTTCTTGTTCCTGATCGGTTTCATCGAGTGCTAGTTTTTTATCTTCCAGCTTTTTACGAATGTTTTTTGTTGCTTCTTTTTCGGCTTGTTTTTCGCGTATTTCTTTTATCGAATGCTCAATGAGTTTGTTGGCATTATCGATTATGTTTTTGGCTTCGGCTTTGGCTTCGGCAATAATTTCTTTGCGCGATTTTAAAGTGCTTTCGAGTTCTTTCTGATAGGTTTCGCTTAAGGAATCGAGCGAGCGCTCCACCTTTTGAATGCGTAGCCGTTTTGTTTCCCAATATTGTTTATCGCGAACAATTTCGCGCAGGTTTTTATCGTAATCGATATGTTCTTTGCCCAGTTTATCGGTTGCTTCTTGCAGTATTTCGTTATCGAGGCCTATTTTGCGAGCAATTTCGAATGCAAATGAACTGCCAGGTTTTCCTACCTGTAATTGGAACAAGGGCCGCATTTCGTTGGTATCGTATAGCATTGCTCCATTCACAATTCCTTTGTTCGACGAGGCAAAATGTTTAAGGTTGGTGTAGTGGGTTGTTATGATACCGTAAGTTTCCAATTTATTGAGCTGATTGAGAACTGCTTCGGCAATGGCTCCACCCAAAAGCGGTTCTGTTCCTGTTCCAAATTCGTCGATCAAAACCAAGCTGTTGGCATTGCAATTTCGTGTGAAGAATTTCATGTTGAGCAAATGCGACGAATAGGTGCTCAAATCATTGTCGATTGACTGTTCGTCGCCAATATCGATAAAAATCGATTTAAAAATGCCCATCCTCGATCCTTCAGATAGTGGAATTAACAAACCACATTGCAACATGTATTGAATAATTCCGGCTGTTTTGAGGCAAACCGATTTTCCACCGGCGTTGGGCCCCGAAATTAGTAAAATACGGTTAGGCTCATCGAGGCGTAGTTTTAAGGGGACAACTTGGCGGCCTTCTTTCTTGAGCGCTTGCACCAACAGTGGATGGCGTGCTTGATGCCAATCGAAAAATGGTTCGTTTCTGATGTCGGGTTTTGTACAATCAAACTGATTGGCCAACTGCGCTTTAGCCCTAATAAAATCAATTGTGCCCATAAAATCATACGAGAGTAACAGCTCATCAACATCGGGGCGCAATTGAGCAGCAAAGCTTATTAAAATACGAACAATTTCACGTCTTTCGTTATTCTCGAGCTCACGCAAACGGTTGTTCATTTCTACGATTTCGGCGGGCTCAATAAAAACGGTTTTTCCGGTTGCCGATTCGTCGTGAACAATGCCGTTAATTTTCTTTTTATTGGCAGCAACTACGGGAATAACCGGTCGCCCGTCACGTATCGACACGGTGGTATCGTCGTCAACAACCCCTTCGGATTGTAGCTGACGCATTATTTGCTGAATTTTTTTTCCTACACTGTTTTGTAGCGAAAAAATGCTTCGGCGAATATCGTGCAATTCGGGCGAGGCGTTGTCTTTAACTTTGCCTTGTTTATCGATTATTGAATCGATAGCCCCAATTGTATTGTTAAAAATATTGATATCGGTGGTAAGAGCTTTTAACAATGGAAATTTTTCGCCATTATCGCCTTTGAAAAAATTTACAATTGCCCTAATGGTTTCTAATGAATTTCGTAATCTGAACAGTTCTGTTGCATCGATAAAAGTACCTTCAACCTTTATGGTTTGAAGCGACTTACGCATATCGAAGAAAAAATTTGTTGGAAAATTATCGTGTTCGCGAAGTATGGTCAAAAATTCATTCACCAAGTTAGTTTGGTAATCGATTGCTTCAAATTGGGTCATAAAACTGATCTGATCGACCAATTCTTTGCCAATGTCGCTGAGGCAATACGAAATAAGCATTTGCCTTATTCGATCGAAACCAATTTTTTGTTCAAAATTATCGGGATAAATAGCGGGCATGCTTTCAATTTATAAAAAATACTAAAATGAAGAATCAGTGTTCAATTATTGCCAAAATATCGTTAATACTGAATGGTTTCACCACCAAGTCGTTCATTCCAATGCTTTTGCACTTTTCAACTTCTTCGGGCTGACTGTTTGCAGTGGTAGCAATTATAACCATTGGCTTTTCGATTTGGTTGTTGGCTTCCATTTTACGAATTTTGATCGTAGCTTCGTAACCATCCATTATTGGCATTTTAACATCCATCAGAATTACGTCGTAAGTGTTGTTTTTGAGTTTTTCCAACACTTCGGCTCCATTTTGAGCTATATCAATTACGTCGGCAATTGGTTTTAAAACAAAGGCCGAAACTTTAATATTTATTGGATTATCTTCGGCAACCAGAATTTTATATTTTTTTCGTTCTGTCATTACAAATTTTAATTATAAGTAGTTGTGTTCATTAACGGTTACTTTTTTAAACATGATTTCGAAATAAAAAGTTGAACCCATGTTTTTCTCGCTAATCACTTTTAATTGTCCTCCCATCATTTTTATCAACTGGCTGCTAATGGCCAATCCCAAACCTGTGCCTCCGTATTTGCGGGTGGTTGATGAGTCGGCTTGGGTAAACGATTCAAAAATATGATCGATATGCGAAGTATCAATGCCAATTCCGTTATCGATTACCATAAATTTAACACAATGATGAGTTTCGGAGTGCCCGATGTATTTTGCATCGATAGTTATTTGACCTTTTCGAGTAAATTTAATTGAGTTACTAACCAAGTTTGCAAATATCTGCTTAAGCCTTAATTTATCGCCGTTCAACATTTCAGGTATATTGTAATCGTATTTAACCTGAATTTCGTTACCGCTTTCGTTGGCACTAATGGTCATTTGCTCAACAACTTCGTCAATAACATCTTTAATATAAATGGTATCAGTTTCGAGTGAGAGTTTTCCGGTATCGATTTTTGAAAGGTCGAGTATATCGTTAATAATATTGAGCAAATTGTTGCCCGAACGTGCAATAATTCCTACAATTTTCTGCTGTTCATCATCGAGAGGGGTCATGCTTAACAGTTCGGCCATACCAATAATACCGTTCATTGGGGTACGTATTTCGTGGCTCATATTCGACAAAAAGTTGCTCTTGGCCTTACTGGCTTCTTCGGCTTTTTGTTTGGCAAATTCGAGTTTTTGTTTTATAAGCATTTGTTCGGTAATATCGGTCGATATTCCTACAATTCCTTCAATTTGGCCATTATTGTTTTTGTATGGTATTTTTGTGGTTGTAACCCATTTAACTGCTTCAGTTTTAAAGTCGAATTGTTCAATTTTATTATAAATTGGTTTTCCTGTTTTGAAAATATTGATTTCTTCGTTTCTCAACTTTTCTGCTTCGGTGTTTGAGTAAAAATCGAAATCGGTTTTACCAATTAATTGATCGACAAATTTAACACCGTGCATTTTTGCCAGTGCCTTGTTTGCCCGAACAAATTCTGAGCTTGAATTTTTTATATAAATAGCTGAAGGAATATGGTCAATCAACAACTGTAGCATGTCGCGTTCGGCTGTTAATTTTTGTTCAATCTCAATCAGTTGGCTAATATTTCGCGAAATTCCGGCAGTTCCAACCAACCTTTTCTGATCGTCGAAAATTGGCAACTTTAATGAATTTAACCAAATGTCTTTTCCTTCAGGGCTTTGGATATGTTCAATTTTACTTTGTGGTGCTGCGTCAAAAATTATTTGCTGCTCGGTAATGAAAGATTGTTTTGCAATTTCTTCGTCAAAAAAATCGAAGTCGGTTTTGCCAATTGCATCTTTGCTTTTTTCAACGCCCAACAAAGCTCCTTCGGCCTTATTTATTTTTATAAATTTACTGTCAATATCTTTAAAATAGATAAAGTCAGGGCTTTCGTCCATCAATACTTGTAGTAATTTTTCATCGCTTAGATGATTGTTTTCTTTAGGCAAACTTCGATTTAACACCTCGTATTTACCTACTATGCCAATAATTACCCCTTCTTTTTTGTGGGGGTATTTACTAATGCGCAACCATATTTTCTCGCCTTTTGAATTGCTTATTTCTTTTTCGAAATCGACAACAGCCTGACCGCTTTTTAGAATTTGTCCGTCATAAGCAGTAAATTCAATTGCCGATTTCTCGTCGAGCAGGTCATCGTCGGTTTTACCAATAATCTGCTCAACACTATCGCAATCAAAATCGTTTGCAAAAAGCGTGTTGCAACCTATGTATTTTCCATCGGAATTTTTCCAAAATATTCGTTGTGAAATTGAATTGAGAAGGTTCTCGATTTCGCTTACCGATGTGTTAACCAGTTTACGTGGGAATACAGTTTCGGAGTGACCTTTTAACATTTTTCGGGCAAGACTAATTGTAGCATAAAGCTGTGCCTGCGAGAAATTAAATGCTAAATATTGATCGGCAATAGTTTCGAGTCTTTTATCGTTGGTAATTTGCTCTTCACCTTCATAAATATAAACCAAAAAATTACAGGTTGAAAGCTGCTGCAAATCTTTGAAGTTTGATTCAATGGTACTGTTGTTGAAAAGGAAAACTTTATCTTTTCGGAAAGTAGTAACTCCCGAAAAATATAATGAAGCAGCTGTTTGGTTAACAATTATTTCTTTGTTTATTTTTGAACAAGCTACCCTTAACTTCTTATTAAAATCGTCGTTGCTAAATAACTGTATGATCTCGAACATAATAAATCGATTACAAATAGCGCTAAAAATAATACAATTTCTATAATCTACTACCTTTTTTAGTATCAAATCTGGAATTCCATTCATCGTTGAAACTTTTTATTTCACTCTTCATTTCTTTACGAAGAGCTAAAATTCCAATTAGGTTTGGAACAGTCATTAGCGCTATGGTGATTCCCGAGAAAATCCACACAAGAGTTGTATCGATAAAAGCAGCAAAGAAAAAACCTGCAACATATACAATTCTGTAAACCACAATGTATTTAATGCCGAATAAATAGGTAACAGCCCTGTCGCCATAATACGACCAGCTTATCGATGTTGAAAAAGCGAAAAGCAATAAGCCTATGGCAACTATGTATCGGCCCCAGTTGCCAAACCAGCTGCGCGAAAAGGCTTCGGTTGTTAAAGGTGCACTATGTATAAGCGATTGGCCTGTGAAAACGATATTCGACTCACGTTCTATTTTTCCTTTATTTACAGTTACTAGCCCGGTAAATAATTGTTTGTCGGAGTTATACACTTTCACATTTTCGGCAATAGAACGAGCATGCAACAGAGTAATATTATTGTTTAAAATCTCACCATTCTCAATTTCGATTTCACCATTATAAACTTGCGCTCCATTGTTCGACGATAAAAAGAGATTAAGCTTTTCAATATCGTGGGGGTTTGTGTCAGAGAAATATTCATTAAGAACAATCATGTCGGCATCTTGAAATTGGTTTTCGATTTTTTCGGACCAAACGCCCGAAGCCAACAAGGTTAAACCGGTAAGCATGCAAATAATTATGGTATCAATAAAAGGTTCGAGCAAAGCAACCAATCCTTCCGAAACCGGCTCATGAGCGCGGGCAGCTGCATGGGCAATTGGTGCCGACCCCTGCCCTGCCTCGTTCGAAAATAAACCACGGTTTACTCCACGGTTAAAAGCAAAAGCAAACCCTGCACCTAAAAAACCACCTGTTGCAGCCGATCCGGTAAAAACATCGTTTACTATTGCCAACAACGATGGCCATATATTTTGGTAATTAAAACCAATAACAGCTATTGCACCTATAAAATAAATAAGAGCCATTATGGGAACAAGCCGGGCTGTAACTTTTGCTATGCGCTTTATACCTCCAATTATTACAAATGCAAGCAAAACAGCCAGTACTGCACCAGTAAATATTTTGTTTACGCCAAAAGTTGCAAACATTGAATTAGCTATGGAATTTATTTGTGGCAAGCTACCGGTACCAAATGACGAGAAAATTGTAGCTACTGCAAAAATTGCTGCTAACCATGGCATTTTAAGTCTGTTTTTCATGTAATACATTGGGCCACCGGCCATTGTTCCGTCAGCAGCTGTTTCGCGGTATTTATGCGAAAGTGTTACTTCAACAAACTTTGTAGTCATTCCCAAAAAAGCGGTTACCAACATCCAAAATAATGCAGCAGGCCCTCCCAAATGAATGGCAAGGGCTACTCCGGCAATATTCCCAGTTCCAACTGTACCTGATAATGCAGTTGTTAAAGCCTGAAAATGGCTTGTATCACCTTTATCGCCTTCTTTATCGAATTTACCCCTTACAATAAAAAATGCTTTTTTAAAAAACCTTATTTGCGGAAATTTTAAATATAAGGTAAAAAACAAACCCGTTCCCAACAGCAAAAACACGAACCATTGCGAACCGCCTATCATTGAATCGATTAATGTGAGAATATCGGAAAATTTTTGCATCAGATTTGGTTTTATTTTTCAAGTAGGGCAAAATAAGCAATTATCTACAAAAAATGTAGTTATTTTTACAAAAACAAAAACTTATGATCTTATGCTCGATATTTTGCTGATTATTTTGGGTTTTATTTTTCTTTTTTCAGGAATAATTGGTTGTGTATTGCCTGTTATACCTGGGCCTCCTTTGTCATACGTTGGTTTACTGATGCTTCATTTCACAAAAAAATATCATTTCGAAGCAGATTTTTTGTTTTTATGGGCTGCCATTGCAATAGGCGTAACCATTCTCGACTATTACATACCAATTTGGGGAGCGAAAAAGTACGGTGCAAGTAAAAGAGCCATTTGGGGAAGCATAATCGGCTTGTTGTTGGGTTTGTTTTTATTTCCACCATTTGGAATTATAATTGGCCCTTTTGTTGGCGCAGTTATTGGCGAATATTCTATTGGCAAAAACTCGTCCGAAGCTTTGCGTTCGGGTTTTGGCACCTTTATGGGCTTTCTGGGGGGCACTCTTATTAAACTTATTGTCTCGGGGTTAATGCTATTCTACTATATTAAAGAAATGATGGTATAAGCTTTACTTTTCACCAACATCGATCAATTGAATTCGCATGTCTTTGTATTTATGAGGTATATCGGGTATATCATTATTATTCAAATCGCTAAAACTTTTAATGTACGAATAAATTGCTAACCATTCTTTGGCTTCTTGTATGCCTTCTTTTTTACTGTCGAGGTCAATTAAAAAGTCGGCATCATTACCTATGGTTCCATCGGGTTTTTTCGGAACAACATTTACTAAACCCAAACTCATTTTTTTAAGTTTTCCAATAAAACTAACCATGTATGTATTAGATGTTACGCTAACCAGCTGAGTGCTTTTACGTGAAATGTCAATTGGAGTATAGCCACTCAAACCATTACCAATACTGATCTCTACAATTTTTTTGAAGGGTCTTTTGCTAAGATCGGCTTTAATTTGCATGCCCGAAAAATTTACGAAATAATGAGGCAAAGAATTTCTTACAGACAAAATCAGTTCCATTACATTTTTAAGCTCATGCCCAGTTACATATACTTTAGCTAAAGGATTGCCCTGAACATTGTTATTTCCAACACCCAGTGGCATAATGTTGAATATGTCGTTGATATTCAAGAAGCCATTGGTGCCTTTTTTAATATCGTTACGAATTACACCCGAGGCTACCATCACAACATCGGAGCCAATATCAGAAGCGTTGTTCATTTGATAATACATGGCATCGGCAACAAATGGTGCCAAATTGCTTTCAAATGGTTTCCTTTCGTTTAAAACCAAATCGAACGAGGTTTCGGCAACAATATCGTAATAGCCTACACCAACATTGTTCAAAACATGCTGATTTATTAGTGAAACTTTTGAATCGATAATTTGTTGAATATCTTTACTGGCCTTAATGTTATCGTTCATTTCTACTAATTTATATTGAAACAAAGGCCTGCGGTTATTATCGAAATTTATTTCGATATGGCCCACATTTTGTCCCATCGTGCCTGTTTGAACAACAAGCGAATTGCCTGCTTGTACAGGAACAGCCAAAGTGCTGTGTGAATGGCCACTAATAATTAAATCGATATCGGGAACTGCTTTGCCCATTTTTACATCTTCGCCTTCGATATGCCCATTTTTACCGTAAACAACACCGCTGTGCGATAGAGCAATTACAATATCAACCGCTTCGTCCTTTTTAAGTAATCGTGCTGTTTTTCGAGCAGCTTGTATTGGATTGCCAAATTTCACTTTATGATATGCTGGTATCGATTCCATTGCATCGATGCCCATAACACTAAATATGCCAATTCTATATCCATTTTTTTCAACAACTTTGTAAGGCAAAATTGTTTGATTGATAAACAATTCATTGAAAAAAACATGTTCATTTTTCGAAACTAAATAATTTGAACAAACCAATTCAGGTATTGCTCCGTTATTTTTCGACTTATTAATTATTGCAGCTAACGATTCGGGACCAAAATCAAATTCATGATTACCAATTGCAACAACATCGTAACCCATTTTGTGCATTAGGTTAAGCTGAAATCCTTTTTCTAATTCAATTTGTTGAAAAAGTGTCCCCATAAGAAAATCGCCGGCATCGAGTACCAAAAGCTTTTGTTTATAGTTTGCTTTTTGTTGTTCAATGTAGCCTGCAATACGCGAGAAGCCACCAAGAGTAACGTCGTTATCCTTTTCTAAAGGAGTGTATTCTGCCTCAGGCGATAGTCCGTTAAGGTGCGAATGCAAATCGTTTGTGTGCAGGATAACCAAATCTTGTGCATGGACATATTCCAAAAACAAGAATAAAATATGCAGCAAAAGAATCTTCATCTTATTAATTATTTGTTTGCTTTTTAAGCAAATACAACAAAACTAAATTTTAAAAATCATACCCCATTAAATATTCCCTAAAGATAATGTTATCAAATTTTTTAGAAAACATTTTTCAAAATGAACAAAACAATTCAACAACAACATTTGTTTTTTATGAAACAATAACTAAAGTATAATCAATTTTAAACAATATGGCTGAATTATCAACAACTTACATGGGTTTGAAACTAAAAAACCCAATCATTTTAGGTGCCAGTAATATGGTTTCCGATATCGATCAACTTAAAAAAGCCGAACAGGCAGGCGTTGCTGCAATTGTTTACAAATCGTTATTCGAAGAACAAATTCAACTCGAGTCGTTACAATTTGAAGAGGAATTGCATGAGTACGATTTCAGATCGGCCGAGATGGAGAAAATATTCCCCGAGATAGAACATGCCGGTCCGAAAGAGCATTTGCTTGCACTAAAAAAAGCCAAAAACGAGCTCACTATTCCGGTAATAGCCAGTTTAAATGCAATTTATAGCCCTACTTGGGTCGAATATGCAAAAATGTTGGCCGAAACCGGCGTTGATGGTTTGGAACTTAACTTCTATCGGGTGCCGATTAGTGCCGATGCCGATGCAAAAATGATTGAAGAACATCAGGTTAAAGTTTTAAAAGAGATAAAAGCAACTGTAAATATTCCGGTAAGTGTAAAAATTAGTTCTTTTTATACCAACCCGCTTGCTTTTATTTCAAAACTTAGCCAAGCCGGAGCCGACGGGGTTGTTTTGTTTAACCGTTTTTTCCAACCCGACATCAATATAGATTCCGAAGAATTTGATTTTCCTTGGGAGCTTACCCGCAAAGGCGACTATCAGGTTACACTTAGGTATGTTGGCCTTATTTACAATAAAATTAAAGCATCGATTATTGCTAACCGTGGCATAAAGACCAGTGCCGATGCCATAAAAATGATTTTAGCTGGCGCCAATGCAGTTCAAATGGTTAGTGCATTTTACGAAAATGGCGTTTCGTATGCTACGTCGGTACTCGACGAAATCCAAAGTTGGATGGACAAAAAGGGTTATAACAGCTTGGATGATTTTAGGGGAAAACTCTCGAAAGATAAGCTAAATGACGAATTTGTTTATAAAAGAGCACAATACATCGATATTCTTAAAAATTCTGATCAAATTTTAAAGAAATACCCGTTGCGTTAATATTCTACCAAATACCAATTTACCTAAGGAGGCTTTTATAAGTCTCCTTTTTTTCTGCAACATACCTATTTATTAATAAATTATAGGCATCGAGCAGAATTCTTATCATTTTATGCTGTGCATTATAATGGTATTCGCCCAACCTTGCTACCGGAAGAATTTTTGGTGAAGTACCGGTCAAAAACATAGCATCGTATTCCGAAATTTCTGAAACAGTGATGGCTCTGTATTCTATTTCAATGTTTTTCTCTTGCGCAATTTCAATCACTTTAAGCAATGTAATGCCTTTTAAAACACTTGACAGTGGTGCTGTGTAAAGACAATTATTTTTTATAAAGAAACAATTCGATCTACTCCCCTCGGTAATTGTATTTTGTTGGTTAACCAATAAAACCTCGTAAACTTTTTTTTCGCGAATTAAATCATCAGCCATCGACCTGATGCTTTGTTGAACAACTTTTGCCTCGGGATTTTCACGCTGTGCATAAAATAGCTCAAGTGCTACCCCATTCAGGTATTCGTTTGCGTTTGGGTATTTGTGAGGTATAAACGTGGCTATAATGTCGTGAGTGTTTTTTTCAAAAATTACTTTAATCATTACATTTCCCTCACGAATGCCGTTTTGGCTACCGAGTGAAATTAGTTGTTTCAACAATTTATGAGCATCAATATTAATTGTATGGTTTATTTTGAAACACGAAGCCAATAAGCGCTCAAAGTGATCTTCGAAAAATAGGGGTACACGATCGATTAACCGCATTACCTCGTAAACAATTATTGCTTGTTTCGAGTAAACAGGTAAATTATCGGCAGTGATATACTTATCATTAAACAAAACCATGTTTCAGTTTTTTTACAAAAATAGCTTATATGCATTTGTATTTCATTTAAAATATTCAGAAAAAAACTTATAATTTGATATTTTTAAGGGATTTTAAAAATAAAACATAAATGGGCACATACACAATAGGCATATTGAGCGAGTCGAAAGAAAAAGAATCCAGATCTCCATTAAGTCCTGCCGATGCCCATTTATTATTGAACACCTTTAAAAATCTTCATATTAAAGTTGAACCATCAAAAAATAGGGTTTATAACAACGAAGAATACATTAAAGCCGGCGCCGAAATAACCAATGATTTAAGTAATTGTGACATTATTGTAGGACTAAAAGAAGTAAAAAAAGAACGAATTCTCGAAGGTAAAACCTATCTCTTTTTTGCACATGTTGCAAAAAGGCAAAACGATAAAAAAGAATATTTAAAAACACTGATTAGCAAAAACATAACACTAATCGATTATGAATACCTCACCCAAAACTCGACAAAACGGATTGCGGCTTTTGGTTATTGGGCAGGCATTGCCGGTGTATATTTAGGAATTAGGGCTTTGGGGAAAACTTATAACTGTTTCGACTTGCCAAAAGTGAATAAATTCACCAATGTTGACGAATTGTATCAAATGCTTACAAATATTGAACTACCTTCGGTAAAAATTGCAATAAGTGGTACTGGAAATAGTTCAAAAGGAGTGATCGACACACTTAAACGAATGAATATCAGAGCTGTTAAATACGATAAAATACACCCAAACAACATAAGCGAACCTTTATTTACTGTTTTATCTCCTCACGATTACTTTGTAAACAAACAGGGCATCAAATACACTAAAGCTCATTTTAAACAAAACCCACATCATTACGAATCGATACTTCATAGGTATGTGCTCAATTGCGATGTTTATTTTGCATGTCATTACTGGGAAAAAGGCATGCCTGTATTGCTTAATAAGCAGCACCTATCGAATACCGAAAACAGATTAAAAGTGATAACCGATATAAGCTGCGATATTAACGGACCAATTGCCAGCAGTATAAAAGAAACAAGTATTAACGATCCGTTTTACGATTACAATCCGCAAAGTGATATTATTGAACCCGCATTTTCATCGAACAAAAATATACTAGTATCAACTGTTCCTAATTTACCTTCGATACTTCCATACGATTCAACTAATTATTTTTCGAAAATTCTAACCGAAAAAGTATTTCCTCTGTTAATTGCAAAAAAAGAGAACGAAATAATAAAAAATGCCACCATTATTCAACAAGGCCGCCTTACCTTTGCTTTTAGTTACCTCAACAAATATATAAGCACATAAATTTGTAAATTGCGCATGCTTAACATTGTATAATTTAAACAAATAGCCATGATAAGAATTTCAGTTCCATTAGCCAACGGTTTTGAAGAAATAGAAGCCCTTGTACCTGTTGACATTTGGCGCAGGGCCGGTTTTGAAGTTACAATGATTTCGATAAGCAATGAGTTGATTGTAACCGGATCGCACCAGATATCAGTTTTGGCCGACTGCTTGTTCGACGAGCAGAAATTTGCCGACAGCGATATGATTTTTTTGCCTGGCGGAATGCCCGGTGCTAAAAACCTCGATGCGCATAAAAGCCTGCAAAAATGTATAGTAGAACATCACCACAAGCATAAACTTTTGGGGGCAATTTGCGCTGCACCTTTAGTATTGGGGCACAACAACTTGCTCGAAAACCGCAGAGCTACCTGTTTCCCTGGTTTCGAAAAAGAATTATTCGGCGCCAAACATACCAGAAATTTCATCGAAATTGATGACAACATTATCACAGCAAAGGGAGCCGGTGTTGCTGTTGAGTTTGCTTTTGCTGTTGTGTCGCGATTTAATGGTGAAGAATATGCCAGCCAATTGGCCGAAAAAATGCAAATCAAACAATACTAAATTGCATCAAAGATTAAAGCTGAAACAATTTAACCAACATACAAAACCTTAAAAATGAAAGGAAAAAACCTTATATTCGATGCATTTGCATGCAAAACAACTAAACGTCAGCCATGGGTGCCATTTGTTGGTGTACACGGAGCTTTTTTAATAAACAAGAATGCCGATGAGTACCTTCAATCGTCAAAATTAATAGTGGCTGCTGCAAATAAAGCTATTGAATTATATCAACCCGATGGAATTCCGGTTACATTCGATTTACAAATTGAAGCTGAAATATTAGGATGCAACTTAAAATGGGACAAGCAAAATCCTCCGGCAGTAATATCGCATCCATTAGCCGAGGGGCAAACAATTGAGCAATTACATATTCCCACAAAGCACGAGGGGCGAATACCTTTGGTATTGGACGCTACGGCAGCGCTTCGTTCTCAACACCCCAACATTGCACTTTATGGTTTAATTACAGGGCCATTTACCTTAGCACTTCACCTGCTTGGTACCGATGCTTTTTTAATGATGTTTACCGACCCCGAAAAACTTCACCAAGTAATGTTATTTACCGAAAAAGTGGCTATTGCCATGGCTTCTTATTACCTCGATGCCGGCGCCGACATAATTGCTGTTGTCGATCCCATGACCAGCCAAATCGATTGCGATTCTTTTACAACTTTTGTATCACCTTACTGTTCGGAGTTATTTAAATCGATAAAAACAAAACAGGGAAAAAGCTCATTTTTTGTTTGCGGAAACGCTATGCAAAACATTGAAGCAATGTGTTTGTGTGGCCCCGATAATATTTCAATCGACGAAAACATTCCACTCGACTATGTGCGCGACATTGCATTAAATAATAACGTTAGCTTTGGAGGCAACCTTAAGTTAACTGTTTCGTTGCTAATGGGCTCCGCCGACGATGCCGGCCGCGATGCCCTTGAATGTATGCAAACCGGTGGCAATAAAGGTTTTATTCTGGCTCCAGGCTGCGATTTGGCCTTTTCTACCCCACCTGAAAACCTGATAGCAGTTTCCGAATTGGTTCACGATGAATATAAGCGAGAATTATTGCGATTGAAGAAAATTGAAAAAGGAAAGTACAAAGCAACAGACATCTCAGAACGTTATTCAAACGAAAAAGTTATAATCGACATTATTACCCTCGACTCATCGTCGTGCGCACCATGCCAATATATGGTTGAAGCAGTCAAAAATGCCGTCAACAGTCTGAATTTGAATGATAAAGTTGAATATTATGAGTTTAGGATAAAAGATCGTAAAGGCATTGAAATGATGATGGCTTTAGGGGTGCAAAACCTGCCAACTATATGTATTAATGGTAAGGTTGAATTTATTTCGGTAATTCCGCCCAAAGACCATTTAATGAACCGTATTTGTGAATATTATAAACAATGATACCTTTTTATTTGATTACCGGTTTTTTGGGTAGTGGCAAAACTACGTTTTTGAAAAACATATTGTCGAAAGAGCATTACCATGAACGCATAGCAGTTATACAAAACGAATTTGCGCCAGGAAACATCGATGGAATCGACCTCAAAAACTTTGCGCCAGGTATTCAACTTACCGAAATTAATAACGGTTCGGTTTTTTGCGCATGTTTGCTATCAAATTTTATTGATACCCTAAAGCTGGTTATTGAAAAGTATCAACCCCGAACCATTTACCTCGAGGCATCGGGATTGTCGGATCCAACTACCCTCACGCAGGTGATGACCGATTCAATTTTGTCGTCGAAAATATATTTGGGAGGCTCAATTGCCATTGTCGATGCACATAATTATGCAAGGGCTTTGCGTACAATGCCACGTGTACTCCACCAAATACGTATGGCCGATGTGCTTTTACTCAACAAAACCGATTTGGTTAACAGTGATCAACTAAATGAAATCGACAATGAATTGAAAAAATTAAATCCTTCGGCAAAAATATTACAAACCAAACATTGTGCAATTGCCGATTGGGACTGGTGGGAGCAATTTTCATTTGAACCAAAAAAGCTGAAAAACTTTGTTTTTCTTACAAATTCTAACGACCGACCAGCTGTATCAACAGCTATATTAAAAGCAAGCCATAAAATAGAAGCAGAAAAATTACACGATTTTTTAAGCGAACTGGCAAAGATGTGCTATAGGGCGAAAGGCTTTATTGTGCTCAGCAACAATAAAGTAGTACACATACAAATTGTTTATGAAACAATTACTACTAATAACTACGAGAATTACCAAGCAATAAGCGAGATTATCGCAATAGGCAACACCATCGACAATAAAAGCATTGAGCAATTGTTTAATAAATATGTTGAGATTACAGCTTAAATATCGTCAAATTCAACATTCGAGAACTCAGCAGTAACAAGCTCAGGATCATGTAATTCATCAATGAGCGGTTGTTTTTCCTCAATAAACGATAAGGTTTCATTCAAAGCGTCAACCCATTTGTGAAAATCTTCGCGATACAAGAAAATTTTATGTTTTTCATAAACAGCCTCACCATTGTTTTTGAAACGTTTCTTACTTTCGGTTATTGAAAGATAATACTCGTCTCTTTTTGTTTTCCTTACATCGAAAAAATAAGTTCGGTTTCCGGCTTTCACTCCTCTCGAAAATATTTCTTGAATGTTCTCGTTTTTGAAGGAACTTTCGTTTCTGTTTGTGTTGAAGGCTTCCATAGCATTTTAAGTTAGTTTGTGGCAAATATAATTTTTTTTGATTAAAAACAAGAAGCTAAACACAACAAATTCAAATGTTTCTATTTATTTCTAAGGTTTGTATTTTTCCATTTCAGGTAAAAGTTTCTCCAAGGCCTGGATTCTTTTTTCACTCAAAGGGTGAGTACTGAGGTATTCGGGAACATTGCCCCCACCAAGTTTCGACATACGTTTCCAAAAAGCAACGGCTTCGTTTGGATTGTAACCGGCCATAGTCATAAATATGAGGCCAAGTTCGTCGGCTTCGTACTCGTGTTTGCGCGAATATGGCAACATTAAACCAACCTGAGCACCTACACCATAAGCACTTAAAAATATTGAACGCGTTTGTTCAGGTTGTTCTTTAAGGGCAACATCAAGTGCCATACCTCCAAACTGAGCAATTAAGCCTTGGCTCATGCGTTCGTTTCCATGACGGGCAACAGCATGAGCAATTTCGTGGCCCATAACAACGGCAACACCATCCTCGTTCATGCAAATGGGCATTATGGCTTCGTAAAAAACAACTTTACCTCCGGGCATACACCATGCATTTGGAACATCGCTTTTAACCAAATTAAACTCCCAATTGAAATCGTCGAGTCGATTTGATAAGTTGTTTTGAGCCATAAAATTACCAACAGCAAAAGCTATCTTATTACCTGTTTTTTTAACCATGTCGAAATATGGCCCCGAACCGATAACCTGATTGGTATCTAAAAATTCTTTATAACTGGTTAAACTCATTCCCACCAATTGCGACTCGGGCAATAAATTAATTTGTTTACGCCCCAAAATTGGCACAGTTGAACACGAGTGAGTAATTGTTATAAGGAGAAATACAATTATAAATTTTTGAAAAATTTTCATCTGTTTTTAAATTAGGGTTATACATCAATTCATCCAATCGAAAAATAAAAATAGAATATATATCCAATATATTGAATATTTTCAAAGCTTTTTATTAAACATTTTCCATAATTGGCGGTTTTATCAACAATTTAAATCAATTGAATAATGAAAACATTCACTCTTATACTTTCATTTTTATTTGCTGGTTTTTTGTTTGCACAGGATGTACAAAACTTTCACCAGTTTACAGTAAACGACATTTCGGGAAAGCCCTATTCTCTCGAACAACTTAACGGTAAAAAAGTTCTTGTTGTTAATACAGCTTCAAAATGTGGTTTAACTCCACAATACGAAGATTTAGAAAAACTGTATCAAACCTACAAAGAAGATAACTTTGTTATAATTGGCTTCCCTGCCAACAATTTCATGAAACAGGAACCCGGCACCAACGATGAAATTGCCGAATTTTGCCGTATCAATTACGGGGTAAGCTTTCCGATGATGGAAAAAATATCGGTTAAAGGAGACGATATACATCCGCTTTATAAATGGCTTACCACTGCTTCTAATACCGAAATACAATGGAATTTCCAAAAATTCATGATCAACCCCGATGGAACGTTGCATGGTTTTGTCTCGCCACGTACAAAACCATTCGACGAAGAAATTATATCGTGGATCGAAAATCAATAGTTTTTTTATATCTGTTGGCTTTTATGGTCATTCAACTTTCAATTCATGCTTTGTAAAGCTATATTTGCTTTAAAAAAAGGAAATGAATAAAAGAGGTTTTGCCAGCGACAATAATTCAGGTGTGCACCCAAGCATAATCGATGCCATAAGCAAGGCCAACCAAGGCCATGTAACCGGCTATGGAGATGATGTTTACACCCAAAAAGCCATTGAACATTTCAGAACATTTTTTGGCTCCCAAACCGAAGTTTTTTTTGTTTTTAACGGAACAGGTGCTAATGTTTTGGCAATTTCAACTTTGCTGCGTTCGTTTCAATCGGTTATATGCGCTTCAACCGCTCACATAATGGTTGATGAATGTGGTGCACCTGAAAAATTTTCGGGAAGTAAGCTCATCCCGGTTGAAACACCCGATGGAAAACTAAGGCCGGAATTAATTTTCCATCGGGTGTTTCAACCGGGATGAGCT
>DAOSWJ010000006.1:0-30169 GCA_035380005.1 Prolixibacteraceae bacterium
GGATTGAATGTTGCGGGATCAACAATTACCATCGGATCAACTTCGTATGCACGAACAGCTCCTACCCACATGGTATCTCCAATTACAGCACCCCAGCTAACGTTTTGTTGGCCAAAGAATTGTACTTGGTGTACCACTTTCATTGTTGCCGCAATATTGGCCGAGCCTCTAACAAATTCTCCATTAGGATTTGATTGAACAATACCAGTTGTTGAAGAAACCGAGTCGTTTGACCACGATGGCTTCATCAGGTTAATAGTATCTATCAATTGAACGGTAGCATTAATTTGAGCAGCAGTATATTCTTCTTGAGCAACTACATATTTGAATTCGGCAAAAGCTTTAACGCCTTCATTTAATTTGAACTCAGGTACGTCAACAATCGAATTCCAATCGTTAACAACTACCTGTAGCATTTTTTTGCCACCTACTTCAACCAATTCCATACCATCGGCAAAGTTGTCGGGATCGTAAGTTACAGGGTCGAAAATAGTGTTAGGATCAACTTTGTAAGCACGTACTTTGCCAATCCAAAGGGTATCGCCGGTAACAGCTCCCCAGCTAACGTTTTGTTGACCGAAGAATTGTACTTGGTGAACAACTTTCATTGTTGGTGCTGCATTGGCTTGCGCTTTTGTAAACTCACCTGTTGGGTTTGATTTTGTTAAGCCTGTAGTTGTTGAAACATAGGTGTCAGACCATGATGGTTTCATCAGGTTAACAGTGTCGATAAGCTGAACTCCTGCAGTAATTTGAGCAGCAGTATATTCTTCTTGTGCTACAACATACCTGAATTCGGTAAAAGCAGTCATGCTTGGGTCAAAAGCAAACTCAGGAACATCGAGAATTGCTCCCCATTCATTCACTACTACTTGCAGCATTTTTTTACCGTTGATTTCAACAATTTCCATTCCTTCTTTCAACAAAGCAGGGTTATAAGCTGCAGGGTCGAAAATAGCATATTCGTCGGTCGAATTTTGTACCCAGTCGATAACCGGTGGTTCTTCAGCAGTTACCGATTTTAGGTAGTAAATGTTGATGCCACTCGATTTTGAGAACATGTAAATAGTAGTGGCTTCACCTGTATATTCGTATTCGGCCATGGTTAACGATGCTCCAAGAGCAGGGAAAACAGCTAAAGTGTCACTGCCAGCCATAATAACCAACTCTCGGTCTTCGGCGCCTGTTGATGACATTGCCGCTACTGAGATTGTAGCAGAGCCTGAAACATCGAATGAAACAACGCGTGAAGATGCAACTCCATCAACAACTTCGCCGGCACCACCCAATTTTAAGCGATGAGTAAACGACATGTCGCCTACCGATTTGTTGCTTGTGTCAACAGTAACCTTTTTCAAACTGTCGGCATAAATAGTGAGTCCTTCAACTGTTGTCGTTGTGTCAATGCTTCCCAAAGCATTAAAAGCATCGGAACTCATGTTCCATTCTTGTGCTTTTAAAACAAATGAGAGAAGACTTAATAATAATGTAAAAATCAAAATTCTCATAGTGTTCATTTTTTAGTGATTAATTGTAAGTATTTCTGTTTACAGATAATTATATTTTAAGTTTTCAATATTGCATAAATTTTGTTGTTTTTTTGTGGTAAAATGTATTTAAAAAGGGGGGCAAATATTACCTGTTTGTTTGTTTTATATATTATAAAATTCTTGTTTGAGTTAACATTCAGTTAGTTGTTTTGTTTTTGTGTGTTTGCTAAAAAAGTTTAAATTTTAAATAGTTAATTTTAAAATTATGTAAGTTGGAATGCTATTTTGAAAATTGGACTACTAATTTAGCTATTTTTTGTGTAAACTAATCTTTGTTTGCATATTCTTTTTTAGCAAAACTTAGGCTCAGATTTGATAAAAGCATAAAATACAATAGTAATTACATTGATTAAATATTGTTTTATTTTGTAGCAAAAAGTCTAAAAACATGATGAACAAAATAATAAAAAATAAAATTGCAAGAGCTTTAATTTTCGATATTGATGGTACTTTGGCCGATACAATGCCTGCCCATTTCGAAGTATATAAGAAATTATTAGGTAATTATGGTGTTGATTTTAATTATGCTGAATTTCTTACTTATGCCGGAATTCCTGTAGTACCGCAAATGATTCTTTTTAAACAGAAATACGGACTTAGGGATTTTGATCCTTACGAAATGGCTGTTTACAAGGAAGATCAATACTTCTTAAATATTCATAAAACGAAACCTGTTGGTGCAGTTATGAAGGTGTTTGAGCAGAATTATGGAAAAATTCCAATTGCATGCGGAACAGGTGCCGACAGGCGTATTGCTACCCGAACGCTCGAAGTTATTGGTCTGTTAAACAAAATCAATGCGTTAGTTACCAGCGACGATGTTACGCATGGCAAACCTCACCCTGAAACATTTTTGCGATGTGCCGAAATACTTGGTGTTGAACCAAAATTTTGTCAGGTTTTTGAAGATGGTGACCCTGGAATTGAAGCTGCAAAAGCAGCAGGAATGATTGTAACAGATGTTAGGGGGAATATATAATAAAAGCCCGGCAGAATTTAAATTGCCGGGCTTTTTCTATTTATTCAGATTCCATTATTTTTCCCAGTTCTGATCGGCCATACGTTTGTACGAATTATAACGCCACAGTGCATTTTCTTGCGAAGCTTTGAAAAGCTCTGATGCTGCTTCGGGGAATGCTTTCAATAAAGCGGTATAACGTACTTCGCCTTTAAGGAAGTTCTGGAATTCATCCCAGTTAGGTTCTTTGCTGTCGAGAGTAAATGGGTTTTTGCCTTCGGCCTCAACCATTGGGTTGTAACGATATAAATGCCAGTACCCACACTCAACGGCACGTTTCTCTTCTTCTTGCGTTTTGCCCATTCCGGCACGTAAACCGTGGTTGATACATGGAGCATAAGCAATAATTAGCGATGGGCCAGGGTAGGCTTCTGCTTCTTTTAAAGCTTTGAAGTATTGTGCCTGATTTGCTCCCATTGCTACTTGTGCTACGTAAACATAACCATAGGTCATGGCCATTGCGCCAAGATCTTTTTTACGAACTCGTTTACCTGCTGCCGCAAACTTAGCTACAGCACCTACCGGTGTCGATTTCGACGATTGACCACCGGTGTTCGAGTAAACCTCGGTATCCATTACCAATACGTTGATGTCTTGTCCGCTGGCCAATACGTGGTCTAAACCACCATAACCAATGTCGTAAGCCCATCCGTCGCCACCAAATACCCAAACCGATTTTTTAACCAAGTATTGTTTCAAACCGGTAATAACTTTGGCTGCTTCGTTGTTTGAACCTTTAATGGTTTCGAGCACTTTTGCCGATGCAGCTTTTGATGCTTCTGCATTGTCTTTAGCTTCAATCCAAGCTGCGAAAGCTTCTTTTTCTACATCGCTGGCACCGTTTGCAATGGCTTCTTTCATTACCATTTCAATGCGGTCGCGTTGTGCGTTGATACCTTCGGCCATACCAAAACCATATTCGGCATTGTCTTCGAAGAGTGAGTTGCCCCATGCTGCTCCAAAACCGCTTTCTTTGTGCTTGCAATAAGGAGTTGAAGGAGCCGAACCACCATAAATAGATGAACAACCGGTAGCGTTGGCAACCATCATTTGTTCGCCGTATAATTGTGTAATGGTTTTAATGTATGGTGTTTCGCCACAACCGGCACAAGCTCCACTGAATTCGAACAATGGTTGTGCAAATTGTGAATTTTTAATGGTTTTGAATTTGTCAACTACTTTTTCTTTGTAGCCCACTTTTTCGTCCATGTATTTGTAACGCTCAACTTCGACCATTTGTGATTCTAAAGTTTTCATTACCAAAGCTTTTTCTTTCGAAGGACAAACATCGGCACAGTTGCCGCAACCTGTACAGTCGAGTGGAGAAACCTGGATTTTGAATTTAAGACCACCAAATTGTTTGGCTGGAGCTGCATCAATAACTTGAGTGCCGGCTGGCGCAGCTGCTGCTTCTTCTTCGGTTAATAAGAATGGGCGGATAGCTGCGTGAGGACAAACATAAGCACATTGGTTACATTGGATACAGTTTTCGGCTTGCCATTCAGGCGTGGTTATAGCAATACCTCGTTTTTCGTAAGCCGATGTACCTGCAATAAATGTTCCGTCTTCGATACCAACAAATGTTGAAACCGGCAGGCTGTTGCCATCTTGTGCATTGATAACGTCAACTACGTTTTTGATGAATTCAGGGCGATCGTTTGTCTCATCTTGTGTGTCAACAGGAATGTTTTTCCAGTCGGCAGGAACTTCAACTTTGATTACGTTTTTGCCACCGGCATCAACAGCTGCGTAGTTCATGTTTACAATCGATTCGCCTTTTTTGCCATAAGATTTAACGATGGCTTTTTTCATGTGATCAACTGCCAGCTCAAAAGGTATTACGTTGCTAATTTTGAAGAAAGCCGATTGAAGGATGGTGTTGGTACGGTTACCCAAACCAATTTCTTCGGCCAATTCTGTAGCTTTAATTACATAGAAGTTGATTTCGTTTTCGGCCAAATATTTCTTCATTTTAGCCGGAATACGGTTTTTGGTTTCTTCAACATCCCAAATGGTGTTGAGCAAGAAACTGCCACCTTTTTTCAATCCGCTTAAAACGTTGTAGAGGTTCAAGTAAGCTGGTACGTGGCAGGCAACAAAGTCGGCAGTGGTAACCAAGTAAGTCGAACGTATAGGGCTATCGCCAAAACGTAAGTGCGAACAAGTGAAACCACCCGATTTTTTTGAATCGTATTCGAAATAACCTTGGCAATATTTATCGGTAGCATCGCCAATAATTTTGATAGAGTTTTTGTTGGCACCAACGGTACCATCGGAACCTAAACCGTAAAATTTAGCTTCTACTACATCGGTAGGCGAAACTTTAATGTTTGGTACAACTGGCAACGATGTGAAAGTAACATCATCGACAATACCAACAGTAAATTTGTTTTTAGGTTCGTTCATTTCGAGGTTGTTGTAAACCGAAATGATTTGCGAAGGCATAGTGTCTTTTGAGCCTAGCCCAAAGCGACCACCAACAATTATAGGCCAGTTTTTGAAAGGAGCTTTACCTGCTTCAAGTGCTTCGCCAATAGAGTTGCGCACGTCGAGGTAAAGTGGTTCGCCAACCGATCCGGGTTCTTTAGCACGGTCGAGAACAGCAATGCGCTTGGTTGTCGCAGGCAGTGCTTTCATCAGGTGTTCTGTCGAGAACGGGCGGAAAAGGTGTACAGCAACCAAACCAACTTTTTTGCCTTGTGCTGCTAAGTAATCAATTACTTCTTTAGTGGTTTCGGTAACCGAACCCATAGCAACAATAATGTTTTCAGCATCAGCAGCTCCGTAATAATCGAACAAATCGTAGTTGCGGCCAGTAATTTTGCTGATTTCTTTCATGTAGTTTTCAACAATGCCGGGAACTGCATCGTAGAATTTATTTGCCGATTCTTTCGCTTGGAAGAAAATATCGGGGTTTTGTGCAGTACCGCGTGTTACGGGGTTCTCGGGGTTCAAAGCGCGGTTGCGGAATTCTTGTAAAGCTTCCATGTCAACCAATGGTTTGATATCGTCTTGCGAAATCACCTCAATTTTTTGAAGCTCGTGCGAAGTACGGAATCCGTCAAAGAAAGCCAGGAACGGAATACGCGATTTGAGAGTTGCCAAGTGAGCAACACCGGCCAAATCCATTTCTTCTTGTACCGAACCCGAAGCCAACATGGCGAAGCCGGTTTGACGGCAAGCATATACGTCGCTATGGTCGCCAAATATCGAAAGTGCGTGTGCAGCAAGGGCACGTGCACTTACATGGAAAACAGTAGGCAATAATTCGCCTGCAATTTTGTACATGTTGGGGATCATTAGCAACAAACCTTGCGATGCAGTGTAGGTCGAAGCTAAGGCTCCACTTTGTAAAGCTCCGTGAACAGCACCGGCAGCACCGCCTTCGCTTTGCATTTCAGCTAGTTTAACTGGTCGGCCAAACATGTTGGTTTTACCGTTAGCAGCCCATTCGTCAACATATTCTGCCATGTTCGACGATGGCGTAATTGGATAGATACAGGCCACTTCGCTAAACATGTAGCTCATGTGGGCAGCAGCCCAGTTTCCATCACATACAACAAATTTTTTTTCTTTAGCCATAACTTTAAAGAGTTTTGTATTTAATTCCTAATATTTTTAATATAAAAATCCGAATAACCACAAGGGTATTTTATTGCCTTCGCCAATCTCAATCCGGTCGGATGCCGAGTAAGTATTCTGATCGCTAGGTTCGGTATATTTTCCACCTACATTAAAAAGGTAATTGTTGTTTACCTTAAAATCGAAACCATCGGCAGCTTTCAATTCGTTTTTGTAACCTACCTGACTGTAAAAGAACGTTTGCCTGTATGTGGCATTGTCGCGATTGGCAGGTACTACTGTTTTTAAAAAGTTGGTGTTTTGAAGGTATATTTTTACAGGTTTTTTTTGTTGTTCTTCGTCGCCGTTAGCGTAAAGCATATTTATTAAACGTGCATTTTTTAAGTACCTTAGATAGTTCATTACCGTTGCCCGCGAAGTTTCTATTTCGGTGCTAATTTTACTGATATTGGGGGTAAAAGGAACTTCGTTTGCAATAATGTACAGCAACTTACGCAATTTTGGCAGATATTTCAACTCTATTTGGTTTAAATAGGTTACATCTATTTCGAGAGCAAGGTTGATGTGTTTTAATAAATCGTCGGAGAAATATGAGCTACGATCGAGAAAGTAAGGAAAATAGCCGTGTTCGAGGTAGGCTTCAAAATAAGCCAATGGTTTTACCTTTTTAGTGATTTTTTTGGCAATGCTTATATGATTGTTTATAATTTGATCGAAATTATATTTTTCGAAATTGTTTTGGGTTTGGTAGTTTAAAAATTCACGAAACGACAAACCTGGCAAATGGTAAACTTTTGCACAGTTTTTTAAGTTGACACTGTTTTCGAAAACCCTGAGCACGGGCGATGCCGAAAAAATAATTTGCAAACCCTGCATGCTTTCATAGCATTCTTTTAATTCTGCTGCCCAGTTTGGGTATTTATGTATTTGATCGAGTACAAGTACTTTTCCTCCTTTTTTGTAAAAATCATCGGCAAAACCGGTAATTTTTCTTCCGGTAAAGTAAAAGCTGTTCAGGTTAATGTAAAGCGAATCTTTCGGGTTGGGATAATTCTCTTTGATGTAATCGAGCAAAAAAGAAGTTTTTCCAACTCCCCTGAAACCTTTTATACCAATAAGCCTGTGGTTCCAATCTATTTCGTCGATCAAATCGCGCCTTACAACGCTTTTCGAATTGTTTATTAATTTAATATGTGCTTCTTTAAAATATTCCATGCAGCATAAAAATGAAACACAAAATTAATAAAAAAGTGTGGTTTTTGTAATGTCGGGATTGCAAAAAAACAGAATGTATGTAATTTGGAATTGATAAAAATAAGCAAGCCCGACAATGTTCTGTTGCTGATAATGTTATGCTTAAAGGCTTTGGTGCGACTTTTTGTGTTTTGATGTTCGTTTTTATTATACTTTAAGCAACGAAGGCAAGTATTGTATTATTTGGTGGATTAAATGCTTACGTTCGTCATTTGCTTTGTCGAGAGCTGATCGAAGTTGTTGTAAATATTCGTTCATTGATGTTTCGGATATAGTACCTTCGCTATTTTCGATTACTGTAAAAGCTTCAAAAGCGGTCATGTAATCGCCGTTAATTAGGAGTTGTATAAAAGTCGATAGGTAAGGAGTGTAATCGAGTCCGTTTTCCCAACAAGCACTGATTAATGCTCGTTGTATTTTCAAATATTTATCGTTTTCGATTGCTTTAACCAGTTCTTCTACCGCATCTTTGTGTTTTATTTCGCTTAGTAATTTGACTATTTTATTCTGAATATCGACATTGTTGCTATTGTTTAATGTGTCAATTAGCATTGGAATGTATTGGCTGTTACCCGATTGGCTTATTTCTTCGATAGCCGATATGGTCTGGGCAGTGTTGTTGGCGTATAGTCTTTTTATGATGGTGTCGTTAATTGTTGTATTCATTTTGATTTTTTTCTTTTTTATATTTTAAAGCACCAAAAGTAACAATTAGGCTGCTAATAAAAAAGGATGCAACAATTAGCAGATTACTGTTGATGTTTATATTCAAATAACTGATCAGTTTTCCACTTAAAGCTATAAAACCACCAAAAACTATTGCATACGAAATATAATTTGCTTTGCTTTTAATACCTGCCAGTCCGGCAATTATAGGCACAGTAAATGCACCCGAGTAAACCGTTAGTGCAACTAGCAACATTTCAATTATCGAATCGAAGAAGAAAGCAATTGTAATGCTTGTAAAACCAATTAATATGATTACTACTCGAGTTTTGCCCAAGCTTTTAGCATTAAAATTGTTTTTCTCAAAAATATCAGTCACAATAATCGATGCACTCAATAAAGTGGTGTCGGCGCTTGAAAGTACGGCACTCAATAATGCAATTACAACCAATGGCGAAATCCAAACAGGAAGCAGTTCCATGCTAATGTTTATTATATGAGCCCCTTGATTGTTGGTAGGAACAATACTTAAGTAGCCAATAGTAAAAGCTACCGGTATTAAAATAATTGCTGTAGTTAGAATTGATTTGCGGGCAACTTGTTGGTTTTTGGCGCAAAAGATTCGCGAATACATATCGGGGCCTACAGTGAAAGTTGTTCCGTAGGTAATTAGCAACACAACAAGGTCGATGGGTTTAAAATTGTAGTTGAATGGGAAGCTTAGTGCATTTTGAACGCTGGCTGCCTGGTTGCCTGCAAATACAAATGCAGCTATTGTAAACAGGCCGGCAACTATTAAAGCAGCTTGTATACTGTCTGTTTTTAATATTGAGATTTGTCCGCCTGCAACTGTGTAAAACACGAAAACCAAACCGCTGATTATCACTCCTGTTTCGTAGCTCATGCCGGTAAAGCTTTGCAGTATTTTTGCCGCTGCAATAATTTGAGCTGCAACAACACCTAGCCAAGCCAAAGGTATTATTGCCGAAGCTATGTTTTTTGTTTTTGTATTATAAATATCTTCAAGAAGTTCGGGAAGTGTAAACCGACCAATTTTACTGATTTTTTTAGTAAAAGGTATAAGCACTAACAATCCGACCGAAGCCGAAAGCATGAACCAACTTGAGGCCCAACCCATTGTTTTTCCTGCATCGATTGATCCAATAACAGCCGATCCTCCCAGTATAGTGGCCAACAAACTACCGGTAATTGCAAAGTAGGAGCCTTTTTTACCTGCTACAAAAAAATCGTTGAAATTGTTTACCTTTTTATTGCTCGTTATTGCAATGAATATGAGTGCTATAAGGTAAATGATTAAAATTGTTATTGTCATAAACGGGTTTTGAATGGGCAAAATTAAGCTTTAATTTGTAAAAGCTTCGAAATGGCCTGCGACAACTTTTCAACACTTACAGGCTTTTGAACCACAAGGTTATTGTCGGTTACAAAAATACCTTCAGTATGTTGGTCGATGTTGAAACCCGTAAGCAATATTGCTTTAATTTGTGGTTTAATTTCTTTTAGTTGGCTATAAACCGTAATGCCGTCCATTTCGGGCATTTGTTTGTCGAGTATAACCAAATCGATGTTTTTAAAGTTCGATTTATAAAAGTTGATTGCTTTTTTTCCGCTTGAGAAGCTAAAAACATTGTAGCCCAGCTTTTTTAGCAATTCGCCTGTTATGATACGTACTACATCTTCATCGTCGATAATCATTAAATTGGCCGAGCCTTTTATGATCAATTGTTCATCGGGCTGTGGAATTGAATGTAAAAATTCTTCGTTCTGTTGAGGCAAATAAATCATTACAGATGTTCCTAAGCCTGTTTCGCTCTGCACTTTTATAGCTCCTTGGTGCTCTTTAATAATATTCATCGAAATGGTTAAACCAAGGCCTGCATAAAATTCTTCGTTTTTTGTTGTAAAAAAGGGATCGAATATTTTTGGCAGGTTGGCCGACGAAATTCCTTTTCCGTTATCGGTTATTGCAATTCTGAAATACTTACCTTTTTTGAGTGTTTCATCTTCGTTTTCGAAATAAACCGATTTTGTTTCAATTAGCAAATCGCCTCCGTTAGGCATTGCGTTACACGCATTTTCGATAATGTTGTTTAGTGCTTTATGAAGCAGGGTAGGGTCGCCCAATATGTTCTCGTTTTTATGCTCAAACGAGGTCCTGATCATTATGGTAGGAGGTATGTACGTTTGGTCGAGCAAATCTTCAATCAATTTGTTCATGTTGGTTTTAATGTCGATTTTGCTTTTATTTTTCGAAAACGAAAGCAGGTTTTGGGTTAGTTCCGATGTTTTTTGTATTGAGGCAAGCAGCATATCGGCGAAATTTTTGAGTTTTTCGTCGTTGATATTGGTTCGTAACAAAAAACTGTTCCCATAAATCGACATTAACTGGTTATTAAAGCTGTGGGCAAAACTATTGGCGATGTGGTTAAGTGTTTGAATACGTTCGTGGTTTAATACCTGGTATTCGTTTTCTTTTATATCGCTAATGTCTTCAATAATGTGTATTGCATATATTATTTCGTTGAATTTGTCGTTGAAAGTTGTTGATTTTGAGTTGATCCAACGAGTTTTGTTGTGTTTGGTTATTATTTGATATTGTTGGGTGTAGTTGGGAATTACACCTGAAAATAGTTCTGAAAACTTGGTAACCGACTCTGATAGAAAATCGGTATGGATAATTTGATCGAGTTTTTTGAATTTTATTTCTTCGAGGCTGTATTCAAGCAATTGTGCATATTTTAAATTACTGAATATGATATTCCTGTTTTTGTCGATAAGGGCACATCCGTATGGTACGCTTTCGAAAATTGTTTTGTATTTTTCGAGTTGTTCAATTAAAACTGCGTTGCGTTTAAATGTTTCGGTTATGTCGCGAATAATAAACATGATGCCTTTTTTATCGCCCAATTTTACCGGTTTTACCTCTATGTAAGTTATTTTGTTTGGTGAAGGCTGATAATCGAAAGCAATACTTTGATCGTTGATTATTATGTCTTTAAAATTAATATGTTTGTTTTTGTGTTGAAGTTTTAAGTCGGAGAAATGAATGGCGGTTTTGTTTAAGAAATCGAGATTGGCAATGTTTAGCAATGTTTGGTTGTAAATAATCAGTTCTTCGTTTTCGTCGAAAACACCTAAGCCGGCCGAAGCATTTTCAACCAAAGTTTTAATCATGTTGTTTTCTTCCGATAATATTTCAATTTGTTTTTTCTGTATATCGATGTTGTTTAAGTAAATAATAAAATCGGTAATGTTGTTATTGAGGTCGTAAATTGGTTCTACTTTAATTTTTACAACCAAACCATTTTTTAAGTTGGTTTCGCTATGATAATCTTTCGAAAGCCGGTTTTTGATTGAAATAAAGGCATTATTTATATTGAAATATTCGGTTTCGTTAAAAAGTTGTTGTAGCTCAGTTTTGTTTATTTGTTCGTTTTTTATACCGGTAAGCATCATGAATTCGGGGTTTGCATAACTCATTTTTCCTTGCAAGTCGGTAAATGCAATGGCTATAGGCGACGATTGAGCCATATTGAACAAATTGTAATGGCTTTTTTCAAGATCGATTTCTTTTTTCTTGCGTGTGCTTATTTCCGAAATAACAAGCAAAACTGAATTTTGTCCCTTGTATTTTATGGGTGCAGAAAGTACTTCAATCCATTTTAATCGTTTGAATTTATTTTCAATCCTGATATCGATTTTTTGACTTTGGTTTTTTGATGCCTCAATTTCGGTAAACAATTTGTTGAATAATGGTTTGTCTTCGGGCATTACCAAATCGGCAAAGGTGTTGATTGCAGGTGAGTAATTATTAGTTGTATAGCCTGTTAGGTCAAAAAATTTGTCATTGTGATGGACTATTTCCTGATTACTTGCAATAATAATAGTTTGCTGGGTTTTATCGAGTAAGGTATTCATCAGGTTTTGTTCTTCTTTGAATACAATCTCTTGTTTCTTAAGGTTTGAAATGTCTTGAAAAACACCTCTGAAACCTTCAATACGGCCATTTGAATCGTTAACAACAATCGAGAATGATTGAATATAGCGAGTGTTGTTGTCAACTATAATTCGGAACGATGTGAGTTGCGATTGGTTGTTGCTGCCGGCATTAAACTGTGTAATAAAGTTTGGTTGATCTTCGGGGTGTACAATCGATTCTAATTGTTTAAGTGTTAGCCTATCGGTATTTTCGAAACCCAGCATGGCAAATGTTTCGTTTGATCCCGAAATAACCATTGTTTTAATATTAAGTTCCCACAAGCCCAAATGAATGAGCTTTTCGGCTTCGGAATAACGTTCGTTTTTTGCTTGGGTATTTATTCGTTCAATAACATGCCTTGTAATATCGGTATGGACACCAAAAAACTTTTCTGGTTTTCCTTCATTGGTGTACGAGTTTATTTTTCCTTTTGAATTGATCCATTTATAACTGCCGTTTTTACAACGCATTCTGAAATCGGCATTAAACTCCGAAATTTTACCTGTAATGTATGCGTTAATTTTATCGAATAATTCAATTGTGTCATCGGGGTGGATTCGCTTGTTGAATTCTTCGAATTTGTTTGGTAACTCGTCTTTTTCGAAACCCAATATTTTTTTCCAAATTCGCGAAAAGAATACCTCGTTCGTGTCTATGTTCCATTCCCAAACGCCTGTGTTGCCAATGTCGAGTGCTTCTTTCCATCGAAGTTCGTTAAAAGCAAGTGCTTCTTGTAATTCTTTTTTATCACCAATGTCGCTAATAATGGCTTGGACAAATTTATCTTCTTCAATTACAATGGGCGAGAGTTTAAGTTCGGCCAAAAAAATACTTTTATCGTCGCGCTGAAAAAGCCACTCTATTTCAATTTGTTTGCCTTGTAATACGGTTTGGATTTGTTCTGCAATGGTTTCGCGTGAGTCTTTTCCGTTTTTTTGCTGCTGGGGCGAAAGGCTCCATAACGTTTTGTTCAAAATGTTTGCCGATAGTGTTTTAAAAAGCTGAACCGATTTTTGGTTATAGTCAACAATTCTGAAATTTTTAATTATGAATATTGCATCGTTTGAGTATTCAAACAATTGTTTGTATTTCTTTTCGCTGTTAACCAATTCGCGTTGCGTTGCAATTCGTTCGCTTATGTTGCGGGCCGAAATGAGTATAACACGGTAGCCACTCCAATTAAAATACGACAGCGATGCCTCGAATGGCAGCAATTGACCGTTCGATTTGTAAAAATTGCCGGTTATTTGATTGGCTTTGTTGTTGGTAATGTCCTCGTCAAAAATCGATGGTTCGTTAATTATGTCTTTAAAGTTTTGTTTGAGCATTTCTTGCTTACTGAGCCCAATCATGTTGCAGAACGAAGTGTTGACATCGATAATTTTCGCCGAAAATAAATCAACAATCAGAACGCCATCGTAGCCTATGTTGAATATTTGACGGTATTTTTCTTCACTTTCGCGTAACGAAGTTTCAGCTTTTACGGTGAGCGATACGTCGCGCCATACAGTAGCAATGGTGTTTGGGGTTGGCGAGTATATTAAAACATCAATAAACTGATCGAGTGTTTGAATATAAAAACGATCTTGTTGGGGTTCGCCTGTGAGTGCCGTGTTTTTTAAATAGGGGTTAAATTGCTGAAAAAGTTGGGGTTGTGTCGATAATGTTCTGTTGATTATATCGTTTTTTTCAATCCCGAACTGGTTTTCGTACGAGGGGTTAACATCGCGGTAAATATAGTCGATTACATCGCCGTTGTTGTTGTGTTTTATTTCAAAAATTATGAAAATGTCGGTTAGGTTGCTGAAAAGGTTTTTAAATAGCTTTTCGTTGCCTCTTAGCTTTTCAATACGGTAATTGGTTTCGGTAATATCGCTAATTATTCCCAATACAGCTGTTGGTGGTTGAGGTTTACGGCCTTCGGTTTTTGCTTTAAGCTCCATATAACGGCTGCTTCCATCTTTCATTATTAAATGAAAAACAAATTCGATGTTTTGCTTATGATCCTTTATTTGCGATAAAAAATCTTTGATTTTTGGACGTTCGTGGCTTGGTAAAATTCGTTTTATGGTAACAATATTGGTAATATCGTCGGTTTTTTTAAGCTCGAGCAATTTGTTGAAGTTTTCCGAAGTAACAATTTTTTTTTCGGTAAAAGAATAACGCCAATAAGCTAGTTTACCAATATCTTGGGCTTCTGCTATTAAATGGTAATCGTTAAATTGAGGCTGTTTGTTTTGTAGTTCCTCTAATTGTTTCTTTAAACGTTGGTTTTCATCGTTTAGCTCTTGAATCGTTTTTTCGTTAAGCTCATTGTTCTCCATAAAAACCTCTTTAAATATGTTTTAAGTTGAAAAGATACAAACTTTTAAATAATTTGCCCATCGTTTTGGCATTCATTTTACAAAGTAAATGCATTGTGCATTGTTTTGCTACAATTTTACTTATTTATGTACGCATATTATTATTATGCCAATATTTAACAAATTTAAACATTTGTGTTGTAATTATTCAATAATTGCAAACACCAATAGTTTGTATCTGGTACAATTAGTTAAAACAAGCATTAGCACAAAAGCTATAAAATTGATGATTCTATTATCTTTGTGCATTTAATTTAAAACCCATAGCTTTTTAAGAATGAATATTGCATTAATAGGATATGGCCGAATGGGCCACGAAATTGAAAAGATTGCCGTTGAGCGCGGCCATACATTTGGTTTGATTATCGATATTGATAACCAACACGATTTGAACCCTGAAAATCTCAAAGGCATTGATGTTGCCATTGAATTTACAATTCCTGCTTCGGCAATTAACAACTATAAAACATGTTTCGATGCCGGTGTGCCTGTTGTAAGTGGTACTACCGGTTGGCTCGATAAATGGGACGAAGTAACTAACTATTGCTTGCAAAAAAACAGCGCTTTCTTTTATGCCTCGAATTTTAGCTTAGGGGTAAATCTCTTTTTCGAAATAAACCGTTTGCTTGCCAAACTGATGAAACCTTTCGATACTTATAATGTTGAAATGACCGAGGTTCATCATACCAAAAAACTCGATGCACCAAGTGGTACTGCCATTTCGCTTGCCAATGATATTATTGAACAATACGATCAAATGACAGGCTGGGTTAATCAACATTCTGATTCGAAAAATTTGCTGGGAATCGAATCGGTTCGCGAAGGCGATGTGCCAGGTATTCATACAATTAAATACGATTCGGAAGTTGATTTTATTGAAATCACACACAGTGCTAAAACACGTAAAGGTTTTGCTTTGGGTGCAGTATTGGCAGCAGAGTATTCAGCCGGAAAAAAAGGCTTGCTTACCATGAAAGATTTGTTAAACATTGATAAATAATAAAATGAAGAACATTAAAATAAACAAATGGGTGAAATTTGCTTTTTGGGGCTTATTGTACCTGCTATGGGTAATTTGGTTGGGAAATTATTGGTTCTTAATTGGCTTGCCTGTTATTTTTGATATTTATGTTACCAAAAAAGTTCATTGGGCTTTCTGGAAAAAGAAAAATCCACCCAATGGCAAACAAACTAAATTGGTAGAGTGGGTCGATGCCATAATTTTTGCAGTTATTGCTGCTTCGTTCATTCGCTTGTTCTTTTTCGAAGCTTATGTTATTCCTACCTCATCGATGGAGAAATCGATGTTGGTTGGCGACTACCTTTTTGTGAGCAAAGTTGCTTATGGCCCTAAATTGCCCAATACCCCGCTTTCGTTTCCGTTTGTGCACCAGTCAATGCCAATGTCAAACCATAAAGTAAAATCGTATGTTGAGTGGATTAAAAAACCTTACCAAAGGCTTAATGGATTAACTACCGTAAAAAACAACGATGTTGTGGTGTTTAATTTCCCCGAAGGCGATACCGTTGCTATTAATTTCCCAAGTCAAAACTATCACGATTTGGTTAGGATGTATGGGCGCGACCGGGTTTTGAACGATCAGCGTACTTTTGGGAAAATTTATTCGCGTCCTGTCGATAAAAAAGAAAATTACATTAAACGTTGTATCGGTATTCCGGGCGATGTGATTGAAATTATCGATGGAGAGGTGTACATCAACGGCAAGGAGCAGATGAAACATATTGGCCGTCAATACAACTATGTTGTTACCACCGACGGTTCGCTGCTAAACCCACGTGTACTCGATAAAGTAGGTATATCAAACGACGATAGGGAAATGTTTTCGGGTGGCAGGTACATGTTTCCTCTAACCGATAAGCAAGTAGGCGAATTGTCGGCATTGAAAAATGTTGTTTCGGTCAAAAAATTTGTAATGCCCAAAGGAAATTTCGATGTGAATATTTTTCCACATCACTCCGATTATAAGTGGAATGTCGATAACTTTGGTCCACTGTACATCCCCAAAAAGGGCGAAAGCATTGATATCTCGGTTGAAAACTTACCTCTATACGAAAGGGTAATACGTGTTTATGAGGGCAATGAGCTCGAAGTTAAAGACAGTACCGTTTTTATAAATGGACAAACAGCAAACAGCTATACTTTCAAACTCGATTATTACTGGATGATGGGAGATAACCGCCACAAATCGGCCGATTCGCGCTTTTGGGGTTTTGTGCCCGAAGATCACGTGGTTGGTAAAGCATCTATTATTTGGATGTCGATGGATAAGGACAAAAATTTTCCTAAGAACATTAGGTTTAATCGATTGCTTAAGCGTGTACATAAAATGAAGTAACAGCTTTGTTTTTGCTAAAAATATAAATATTAAATAATTGGCTGTAGTTCGCTTCTGTTGGGCTACAGCTTTTTTACATTTATGGAAAACGCAATTTTTTCAACAGCTTACTTAGGGCCTGTTCATTATTACGCTCGTTTAATGCAATATGGACATGTGCAAATTGAACAGTACGACAGCTACCAGAAACAGAGTTACCGTAACCGGTGTGCCATTTTTGGTGCTAACGGTTTATTGAATTTATCGATACCGATTGTTAAAATGCACGGGCAAAAAACTTTGGTACGCGATATTGAAATCGATTATGCTACCCGGTGGCAAAATAATCATTGGCGATCAATTACTTCGGCCTATAATTCGTCGCCTTTTTTTGAGTTTTATGCACCCGATTTTGAACCTTTCTTTTCAAAAAAGTGGCAATTTTTGATCGATTTTAACATGGAATTACATGGGCTAATTATCGAAATTCTTGAACTCGATACTGTTTGCAAATTGAGTCAAACGTATGAGCACTTGTTTAATGGAGATGATTACCGGGAGCTAATTACACCCAAAACAAAGCGACTTTTAAATCCAGATAATAATTTTAAGCCCTATCCATACACTCAAACATATTCCGATAAGCATGGCTTTATCGATAATTTAAGCATAGTCGATTTGCTTTTTAATACCGGCCCCGAATCTGAATCAGTTCTGAAAAAAAGCATTCTTTAGCCATTATTTGGCCGGATTGGTAAGTTGCTTAATTGTTTTACTGTGCTGGTCGATAATTTGTAACGAGGTTGTGTCGTTTTCAAGCTTTTGCAGGTTTTCGTCCCATTGTTTTTGTAATTCAATTTTCGATTCATTAATATTGGGAAGATCAATGATCATTTCGGTTTCGGGAAGGGTAGTGACAACAGGCGTAGTCGAAAGCGGACCAAATATTTCGAATCGGCTATTTGGACGTTCGTTTATTCGCCAGTTAAAACCATCGAGTTTGGTATCGGCATCAACAACATCTATTATTGGGTTCATCACTCCTGTAGGCGATCCAACAAAGGTTATGCGTTTAATCATGTTGTCGGAAAGGTACAGAATGATATTGCTGCTTTCGGCTTTGTTTATGCCAATATAGTCATTGTCATCGCTGGGATAATAAATCGATTGGCCGTTGCCGTTAACATCAATTCGGTACAAGCTTTCGCCTTTAATGTAGCCAACCATGTTCTTCCCTTTTATCTGGTTGAATTTGCTTGAGTCGATTTCTTGTATAATAAAAGCATTGTTGTTCAGGTACACCTCGTTAGGCGGTTCCGATTTATTAATGAATTCAACATTTTCGGCAGTCATTTGGTTTTCCATCGACCAAAGAACGGGGTCGTTGTACATTTTTATGGTTGAATCGTTAGTGAAATATACCAGCGAATCGCAGATGCCTTGAATATCGGTACGGTAAAAACGCGACTTGTTGTAAGCTTTTAGCATTTTTGCATCAACAGCCGATGTGTCGGGCATTGTATAAAGTGTATCGGCGTGCAGGAACAATGTGTCGCCCTGATAATATTGCATCCAAACAGCCGAATCGGTAACTAAGGCATATTGTTCAAAATCGTCGTAACGGGCATTTTGGCCGGTAATAATCATGCTGTTTTCGTAATCGTTAATAATTACGTTGTTGCGTGCAAAGCCTTCGCCATTTTCATCGTTGTAAAACAAATAATCGGCTTGTATTTGTGTTTGCTTTCTTTTTATTGTCGATTTTTTGTTCAGTTCGGTTTCGTTGCTTGCGGTATTAAACCAGCCTCCGGTGCTATAAATGTATGTTGAGTCGCCAATAATTTGGGTTATGCCTTTGAAAGTGGCAATTTGTGTTTCGGTATTGTAGTACATTGTATCGGTGGTCATGTCGTAGCTTTCGTTTTGCAAGCGAACATCGTTTGTGAAAAATAGTTCGTTTTCGCGGGTGTAGTAAATGCCAATAATGCTAGTAAGGGTGTTGGTACTGTCAACAATTTTACCTCCGTACTTGTAATAACCAATTTCGCTATTCATGTCAAAATCGAGCGAGTCGGATGTAAGTGTTATGCTTGGGTCTTGAAGTTTCACTTTTCGTCGGGCCTTTGCCATTTCGGTATCGCCATTGTAGTTAATGTATTTAGCCCACAGGTTCAAAGTGTCGTTGCTAATAATATGTACGTTCCCAAAAGCGTCAACAGTATTGGTTTTTGCATAAGCCCAAGCGCTGTCGCATTTCATAACAATATTGTTGTGGGTAAGCAATACATTGCCAATCAGGCGTCGGGCATCGGCTACGACAGCATTGTCGGATACCAGCGAGTCGGCATGCTCAATGCGGATTACTTTCTTGGTTTTGTTTTGAGAAAAAGAGAGTATACTGCTGTTTGTAAGTAAAATGAAAAGAAGAAGCCTGCCCATAACAGACAGGCTTCTGGTTGTGTATTTTATTTTGTTATTCATTCAATAACAGTAATTTATAATAGTTTTTCGATGATTTGTTCAACCGAAATGTTTTCGGCTTCTGCTTTGTAGTTTTTGATAATGCGGTGGCGCAGGATCGAAACAGCAACAGCTTTCACATCGTCGATATCGGGCGAATACTTGCCATGTAGCGCAGCGTGTGTTTTTGCACCAACAACCAAATATTGCGAAGCCCTTGGGCCTGCTCCCCATTTCAAAAATTTATTGCTGATTTCGGGAGCCAGCTCGGTATTGGGGCGTGTTTTAGCTGCCAATGTAACAGCATACTTTAGCACATTGTCGTTTATGGGCATTTTTCTGATTAGTTGCTGAAAATCGAGTATTTCTTGTTTGCTGATCACACTTTTGAGTTCAACCTCGAGCGACGAGGTGGTGTTTTTTACAATGGTCATTTCTTCGTCGAAAGCAGGGTAGTCGAGCCAAAGCGAAAACATAAAACGGTCGAGCTGGGCTTCGGGTAGGGGGTAGGTACCTTCTTGTTCAATGGGGTTTTGAGTGGCCAGTACAAAAAACGGTTGGTCGAGCTTAAAATGATGCCCTGCCGATGTTACCGATTTTTCTTGCATGGCTTCAAGTAAGGCCGATTGGGTTTTTGGTGGGGTACGGTTAATTTCGTCGGCCAAAATAATATTTGCAAAAACGGGCCCTTTTATAAATTTGAATTCTTTGTTGTGGTCGAGTATTTCGGTTCCGATAATGTCGGAAGGCATCAAATCGGGTGTAAACTGAATGCGGCTGTATTCAAGGCCTAAAACTTTAGCTATTGTGTTTACCAATAAGGTTTTGGCAAGCCCGGGAACACCAACCAATAAGCAGTGACCTTGACTAAATATCGATATTAAAACCTGTTTTACTATGTCGGTTTGGCCATAAATGGCTTTGCCAATTTCGTTAAGAAGCTGTTGGTGTTTAACGTTTAACAGGTCAATTCCTTCTTTGTCTCCTTTTATATTCATAATTGTGAATTTTTGCAAGTTATTTTACCCATGTTGAGTATTTAAAATCGCAATTTTGGTAGGTTTCGTCAATACGGATATAGGTTTTGTTTTGACGTTCGGCTACCCATTTTTTAATTGTTTCTTCTTGTTTTTGCTGAAGGTACAAATTGCTAAGCAATGGATAATCTTCAGATATACTGGCAACATGAGCATCGATTTTGCTGATAAGTTTTACAATTACGATTACTTCGCGTTGCTTGTCGTCGATTGTAATAAATGGTTTTGATATTTCGTTTACTTCCATTTTAGCAAGTATTTTCGAAACATCGGGTTTAAGGTTGTTCACCTCAAAACGGGCCGACATGGTTTCGGGGTTAACCACCATACCGCCGTTGTTGCGCGAGTTTTTGTCGTCGGAATAACGCATTGCTGCTTCGCTGAACGAAATTTTGTCTTTTCTGATTTCGTTGCTGAGGCTGTCGAGCAATGTTAAAGCTTTTTCTTTTACTTCAATTTCAACTTTAGGCTTCATTAATATGTGCTTGGCACGTATTTGGTCGCCACGGCGGTCGATTAGCTGAATAATATGATATCCAAATTCGCTCCGAACAACGTTCGAAACTTGTCCTTGTTTGAGGTTGAATGCAGCGGCTGAAAAGGCAGGGTCCATGGTTGCACGGCCAAAAAAACCGAGGTCGCCACCATCGCGGGCACTGGGGCATTCGGAGTACAGTACGGCAAACATCGAAAAGTTTTCGCCATCTTCGATTCGTTTTTTAATGTTCCGAAGTTCATTTTTTATCCGAATATCTTCTTCTTCGCTTACTTGTGGTACAACTGTAATTTGAGCGTATTCATACTGGGTATTTATTTTGGGCTTTTCGTCGTCGGGTAAAGCACGGTAGTAATACCTTACTTCCGAAGGTGTAACTTTAACCGGTTCAATTATTGTGTTTCTCATTTGGCCGCTCATGAGTTCGTCGCGTATAACATCTTTAAGTTCCGATTTAAGTTGAACAATTGGCTTTTTGAAATATTTCTCAACCTCTTTTTCAGAACCTAAATGTTGCATGAAATATTGAACACGCATATCGAGTTGCTGGTTGATCTGATTATCGGTAATTATAATGTTGGTATCGAGTTCGGCTTCGGCAACCAAAAGCTTTTCGATAAGCATATTTTCGAGTATTTCGCATTTCATGTCGCCTTCGGATGTAATACCCTGGGCAAGGTTTTGTAGGTACATCGATTCAATTTCGGACTTTAATACTATATTACTGCCTATAATAGCAACAATTTGATCGATGGTTTTGTCCTGAGCGAATATGCTGAATGGCAATATGTTGATAATAAATAAAAGTGCCAGTGTTTTCTGTTTCTTTAGCATGGTATAATGTTATTGATTATAGACCCTAAAATTATTGTATTTTAGGGCATTATTGTATAAACTATCCTTAATTTCTCTTAAAAAATCTAATTTTTTGCGGTTCAGTATCAAGTTTCGTATTCGTGGAGCAACAAATTCGAATGGTGCTGTATTTCCAGCTGCAATGTAGTTGTTTACTACAATGAAATGATGGTTGTTATCGCTAATGAACTCGATAATATCTTTTTCTTTTATGGTTTTTCCTGCAATTGGAGTTTGGTAGTTTATGCTTTGCAGAAAGTTCTCGAGGTATAGCCAGTTGTTGTCGAAATGATCGTATTTGGTAGCAAAACTGTAAATGAAATCTTCAATTTGGGCTAGTTCATCTGCATCCGATCCTATTATTTTTTCTTTGAATTTAATGGGTAATTCCAATTCGGTTGGGAAAATCATATAAGTAATTCGTACAATCGATCTGTCGAGATTAAAAAGGTGTATGTTTTCTGAATAAAATTTCTTCAGTTCGGCATTGCTGATATCGTTGTTTGAATTTTGACCAATTCTGATGTTTCGGTATTTGTGTATCAGTAACTCCTGACGGTACTTTTCAAGTTCCCTTTCGATGTCCTTTTTTTCGTTGCTCAATCTGGCTTCTGCTTCGGCAACTAACAACTGGTTTTTTATCCAGTTAATTACAAATTCGTTAACAAATTCAATGGAGTCGGTTAGCCCGGCATAGCCAATTGGGTTGTGAACTATGTCGCTTTTATAGAGTTGTTTTCCGGCTGCTTCGGCTACAACAATATCTTTTGTGCCAGGTGCTTGTTGCTTGCACCCCCATAAAATAGGCAATAAAATTGCTGCACAAATGATACTGTTGTTTATCCGAAACATGTATTGTATTTTTAAACTTTTTCGATAGTTTTCAAAAGTTTTTTGTTCACTTTTACTTTGTATTTTTTACGTAATTTGTTCATCCATTGGTCTTCAAGTATCTTCTGATAGTCGGATACATAAAGGCCGCGTGCTTCTTGCAACGTTTTAGCTTGGCCGGCAGGTACCACCTTGCCATGAACAAATTCGAGGTCGGCATTGAACCTTACTGGAATAATACCACCAAATACCATATGGTCGATTCGTTCGTTATCGCCTTTTTCCCAACGTCCCGAATAAATACGTACATTATTCGGATTGTCTTTGTTTATGATAGACTTAAGTGTATCAGCATCGGTAATGCCTTGTTCTTCGATGAGTTGTTTGGCTAATTGGTATGCTTCGGCATTAAAACAGCGTATTTGCAAACCTTCGAAATACTCATCCCAGTGGTATATATCTTTATTTTGTTCGTAGTAGTTGTTTAAACCAATGGTATCGAGAGCTGCTTTGTTCCATACTTCGTCTTGCATAATAGCAAAAAGTAGCATTCCATCGCGGTATTCTTGCATGATATTATTGAACTCCGGATATTTTTCTTCCAATTTTGAGCTTTCGTAAAAGTCAATTACCTCTTCAGCATAAGGTTCTAAATGTTGAATAACTAATTTACTTAAGAATTTGCCCGAATTGCTTTTTTTCTCTTCTTGAAGTTCCATGTAGTTTGCTACTGTATATTGAACATCGGCAACCTGATACATTGGAAGGGCTAAAATCTCGGGAGCAATGTTGTTAACTGTATCGCCTTGTGCATTAAGGTAATCAACAAATTTTTGAATATTGTCATCGAAAGCTTGGAAGTTGTATTCGGCTTTTTTCTTATTTAGGTACGATTGCTTGCTGTGTTTGCTGCGTTTGGGGTCACGCTTAATTTTTAACGATAATTCGTTTTCCATTTCTTCAAACGACCTGATTCCGCGTTTGTCGATAAGCTTAATAATGTGCCAACCATAAGGTGTTCTTACTGGTTTCGATATTTCACCAACTTCGAGGGCATAAGCAGCATCAATAAATTCATCGACACCAAAAGTGCGGTTGAGCCAAGTCATTTCGCCATCTTTGTGCATGGTGCTTTGGTCGCCGGTATGTTTACGAACCATTTCGGCAAAACTGGCACCATTTTGTATTTCGTTGTAAATGCTATCGAGTTCTTTTTTATAACGTTCATCTTCTTCGGGCGAAACATTGTCTTTGTCGCCGAATATTTTCATTATATGAGCTGTTTTTACATCGCCTTCGGTTTTTTTGAGGTCGGTAACCATAATAATATGGTAGCCGTGTTTGGTTCTCACCGGCATGCTTATCTCTCCAACAGGTGTATTGTATGCGGCATCTTCGAATTCAGTAATCATCCCAAATGCTTTAAAATAGCGTAAATCGCCATTGTTGCTTTTTGCCGATGGGTCTTCAGAAAATTCGTAGGCCAACTTGGCAAAAGGCATCAAACCATTTACGGCCATATTGCGGAGTTCGATAATCCGGTTGTAAGCTTTTAGCGTATCTTCGGGCGAAGCGTCGGGGGCAACATTTATAAGAATATGGCTAGCCCTAATTTCGTTAACTGTTCGGTAATAGGCTACTTTAACCATCGAGTCGGTAACGGTAATATCGGTTAAATAGGGTTTGGCCAGCTCATCGCGGTAGCCTGCTAACTCGTCGATAAATGCCTGCACCGTGTCATAACCCAAATTTTCGGCTTCGATTACTTTAAGCTTGTAATCAACAAAAAGATCGACGTATTCTTCCGGTGTTTTCACTTCGGCTTCGTCGCTCAGTTGAGTGTTGTTTTTCCGGTAAATTGTTTCATATTCTTCTTTTGTAAAGGCTTTGTCGCCAATTTTTACAACAATGTCTTTTTGTGCAAAAATGCTTGTTTGAACAAGTACAAATAATACAAAGAATAATGATCTTCTCATGGTTAAAAGTTTAAATTTGATTAAGCAAAAAAAGGTTCGGCACGATTTTAATCTGCCGAATCCTTTTATAACGATTATTTTTTTGAAAAATTATCTGCTGCTGTAATTTGGTGCTTCACGTGTAATTGCTACATCGTGCGGATGACTTTCGTTAACACCCGAAGCGGTAATGCGTGTGAATTTTGCTTGATGCAGTGTTTTAATATTTCGTGCACCACAATAACCCATTCCGGCACGCAAGCCTCCGGTTAATTGGTAAAGCACCTCGTAAAGTGTTCCTTTGTAGGGTACGCGAGCAGCAATTCCTTCGGGCACAAGTTTTTTAATATCGTCTTCCATATCCTGGAAGTAACGGTCTTTCGATCCGGCCTGCATGGCTTCAACCGAGCCCATTCCACGGTAAGCTTTGAATTTACGGCCTTGAAATAAAATTGTTTCGCCCGGCGATTCTTCAACTCCGGCAAACAGTCCGCCAGCCATAACCGAGTCGGCACCGGCTGCAAGAGCTTTTACAATGTCGCCCGAATAACGCAAACCTCCATCGGCAATAACTGGAACGCCCGAATTTTTCAACGCTTTGGCAACATTATAAATGGCCGAAAGTTGGGGTACACCAACACCTGCAATTACGCGTGTTGTACAAATTGAACCTGGGCCAATACCTACTTTAACGGCGTCGGCTCCTGCCAAAACCAAATCAGATGCAGCTTCGGCAGTAGCAATGTTGCCTACAACAAATTCTTTATCGGGATATTTTGCTTTTGCTTTGCGCAAAACTTCTAGTACATTTTTTGAATGACCGTGAGCCGAATCCATTACTATGGCATCAACATCGGCTTTAATCAATTCATCAATACGATCCATGCTGTCGGATCCAAAACCTACAGCCGCAGCAACCCTTAATCGTCCTTTGGGATCTTTGCAGGCATTGGGCTTATCTTTCGCTTTGGTAATATCCTTGTAAGTAACCAATCCTATCAGTTTATTGTTTTTGTCAACAACTGGTAGCTTTTCGATTTTGTTTTCTTGTAATATGTCGGCAGCTTTCTCGAGGTCGGTCGATTCGTTAGTGGTTACCAGGTTTTGGCTGGTCATTACTTCGCTGATGAGCTTATCGTATCGTTTTTCGAACCTTAGGTCGCGATTGGTTACAATACCAACAAGGTAGCCCTCTGCATCAACAACAGGAATGCCGCCAATTTTATACATACTCATCATTTCTAGCACATCGGCTACTGTTTTTTCTTTTTCAACAGTTATCGGGTTGTAAATCATCCCGTTCTCGGCCCTTTTTACCGTAGTAACCTGCCGAACTTGTTCTTCGATGCTCATGTTTTTGTGAATAACACCTATACCACCTTCGCGTGCAATAGAAATGGCCATTTTTGCTTCGGTAACGGTGTCCATGGCAGCCGATACAATCGGTGTTTTGATTGTAATGTTGCGGGTAAACTTCGATGTTAAATCTACATCGCGGGGTAAAACATCGGAATAGGCCGGAATGAGCAGCACATCGTCAAATGTTAAACCTTCGTTGATTACTTTGTCTGATAAGAATGACATACGATTGTTATTTATTTGAAATTTGTGTGCAAAGCTAAAAAAAATAGCTTAATGTAATGGTGTTGTTGTGTCGAATATTGCTTATTATTGTTAGGTAAATCCTTAAAAAATTTTAAGTTTACCCAACAGTTGTTAAAAAGTATTTAGCTTGAGCGATTTTACCAACATATTACAAAATTACTGGGGCTACCCCTCGTTTAGGCCTTTGCAGGAAGATATAATCAGGCAAGTAGCTGTCGGAAACGATACACTTGGCTTAATGCCTACCGGTGGTGGTAAATCGGTGGTGTTTCAGGTTTTGGCTTTGTCGAAACCCGGTATGTGTTTGGTTATTACGCCTTTAATTGCCCTAATGAAAGACCAGGTTGAAAACCTAACCAAACGCGGAATTAAAGCTTTGGCCATTTACTCGGGCATGACTCGCGAAGAGATGAAAGTTGCTCTCGATAATGCAACATGGGGCGATTATAAATTCCTTTACCTTTCGCCCGAACGTATTGCAACCGAACGTTTTAAAGAGCGACTGGTTAAAATGAACATCAACCTAATTGCCATTGACGAAGCGCATTGTATTTCGCAATGGGGTTACGATTTCAGGCCTTCGTACCTGAATATTGCCAATTTGAGGGAGTTGTTGCCCGGTGTTAATGTAATGGCACTTACCGCAACAGCAACCGGCCGCGTTGTTGACGATATTCAGGAAAAACTGAATTTTCCGAAGAAAAATGTACTTCGCAAAAGTTTCAAACGCGAAAATCTGATTTATAAAGTACGTATCGAAGAAGACAAAACCGGCTATTTGGTGCGCAGCTTAAAATCGTCGAAGGGTAGTGGTGTTATTTATACCCGCAGCCGCAAAAAAACAAAGGAAATTGCCGAGATGTTGCAAAAAGAAGGGCTAAGCGTAACTTATTACCATGCCGGCCTGGCCGCCGAAACGCGCAATGCGAGACAGGAAGCCTGGATTCAGGGGCGCTTCAAAATTATGGTGGCAACAAATGCTTTTGGCATGGGTATCGATAAGCCCGATGTGCGCTTTGTTGTGCATGTTGATTTGCCCGATTCGATTGAGGCTTATTTTCAGGAAGCCGGCAGGGCAGGGCGCGACGGGAAAAAAGCTGTTGCCCTTTTGCTTTTCAACAATACCGATAAAGTAAGGCTTAAAAAGGGAATCAACGAAAAATTCCCACCTCCCGATCAAATAAAACGTATTTACGAAGCTTTGTGCAATTATTTTCAGGTTGCCGAAGGTTTTGGCAAAGGGATGAGCTACGATTTCGACTTGATTGATTTTTCAAAAAAGTACCAGTTTTCGTTTGCACATGTGCTTAGTTCATTAAAAATTCTTGAACGTGATGATTACCTCCAGCTTACCGATGAGCTCAACCGTGGTTCGTTGGTGCATTTCAGGGTTAATCGCGACGATTTGTACCGTTTTCAGGTGGCCAATGTCGCTTTCGATTCGTTTATAAAACTTTTGCTCCGTTCGTACACTGGTTTGTTTACCGATTATACTACTATTAACGAACAACTGCTCGCAAAGCGGGCGAATATTGCTATTGAGCTGGTTTATAAATACCTGAATGCACTCGATACCCAAAAAATAATTCATTATTTGCCCAAAAAAGAAACGCCTTTTATTGTTTTTTTGAAAGAACGCCTGCCACTAAAACGTTTGCTTATATCGGCCGAGAATTATACCGAACGCAAACAAGTATATGTCGGTCAGGTTGAAGCCATGCTTAACTATGCTTCGAGCAATGCTACCTGCCGGAGTCAGTTGCTGTTGCGTTATTTCGACGAGAAAAATGCAACCCGTTGTGGCGAATGTGATGTATGCCTTAGTTTAAATGATTTGGGAATCAGTAACGTTGAGTTCGAGCGGATTAAAACAGACATAAAAACCCAATTGTTGAAACAAGCCATGTTACAACACGAATTGTTTTTTAAACTAAGCGGAAACGAAGATCATAAACAACTGGTTATTCGCTGGCTGCTCGATAACGAAAAAATCATTAAACGGATTGATCAAAAACTGGAGTGGAAAAAATAACCTGAGTAAGATTTTTGCATCGAACTCAGGTTAACCAATATGATAGTAGCCTATTTATTGCTTCTTTTTCTTTCGTGCTCTTTCAATAATATTTTCCTGAGCCTTATCGATTTTGGTGTAATTTCTACATATTCGTCGTGCTGAATGTATTCAAGAGCTTCTTCGAGACTGAAAACAATTGGTGGCGCCAGTTTAGCTTTGTCGTCGGCACCCGAAGCACGCATGTTGGTCAGCTTTTTAGTTTTGGTAATGTTAAGGGTAATGTCTTCCTCTCGAGTGTTTTCGCCAACTACCTGTCCTTCGTAAACTTCGTCGCCGGGTTTTACAAAAAACTTGCCCCTGTCTTGCAATTTGTCGAGAGCATAAGCAATTGCAGTGCCTGTTTCGAGGCAAACCAACGAACCATTATTGCGTTTCTCTATATCGCCCTTATAAGCTTGAAATTCGATAAAACGGTGGGCCATTATTGCTTCGCCGGCAGTTGCTGTAAGCACATTGTTACGTAAACCAATAATACCACGCGAAGGGATATGAAATTCCAAAACCGTACGGTCGCCTTTACGTTCCATGCTTAATAATTCGCCTTTTCTGCGTGTTACCAGCTCAATTACCTTGCCCGAGTATTCATCCAATACATCAACGGTAAGTTCTTCAACAGGTTCGCTTTTAACTCCGTCGATGTGCTTGATAATTACTTGTGGCTGACCAACTTGCAGCTCGAAGCCTTCGCGGCGCATGGTTTCAATCAATATTGAAAGGTGAAGTACCCCGCGGCCAAACACATTCCACGAGTCGGCGCTGTTGGTTTCTTCAACCCTTAAAGCAAGGTTGCGCTCAAGTTCCTTTTGCAACCTGTCGTAAATATGACGTGAGGTTACAAATTTGCCTTCTTTACCAAAAAACGGTGAGTTGTTAATGGTGAATAACATACTCATGGTAGGTTCATCGATAGTAATTGGGGGCAGTGGTTCAGGGCTATCGATATCGGCAATGGTGTCGCCTATTTCGAAGTTTTCGATGCCCACCAAAGCACATATATCGCCGGCTTCAACGCTGCTAACTTTTGTGCGCCCCAAACCGATAAATACATGCAGTTCTTTAACTTTAGTGCGAACAATTGAACCATCGCGGTGGCAAAGGCTAACTTGTTGTCCTTCTTTGAGCGAGCCGCGTTGCAAACGGCCAATGGCAATACGCCCTGTATAAGGCGAAAAATCGATCGATGTAATTAAGAGCTGTGTTGTACCCTTATCGATACGGGGCTCGGGTATGTATTTAATAATGGTATCGAGTAAGTCGATTATGTTATCGGTTTTGCGGTGAACATCCGACGACATCCATCCTTCTTTGGCCGACCCGTAAAGGGTAGGGAAGTTGAGCTGATCTTCGGTTGCATCGAGGTTAAACATCAGGTCGAAAACCATTTCGTGCACCTCTTCGGGGCGGCAGTTGCTTGTCAACTTTGTTGATTACCACAATGGGCTTTAATCCAAGTGCAATAGCCTTTTGCAAAACAAAGCGAGTTTGCGGCATGGGGCCTTCAAAAGCATCAACCAACAAAAGTACACCGTCGGCCATGTTTAAAACGCGTTCAACTTCACCACCAAAGTCGGCGTGACCCGGAGTGTCAATTATGTTGATTTTAGTATTGTTGTAGTTAACCGAAACGTTTTTCGAAACAATGGTGATGCCCCTTTCGCGTTCAAGGTCGTTGTTGTCCATTATGAGCTCGCCGGGGCGTTCGTGGTCTTTAAAAAGTTTACCTGCTAGTAACATCTTGTCAACCAGTGTAGTTTTTCCATGGTCAACGTGGGCAATAATTGCAATATTTTTAATCGACATTTTTTCTTTTTTAAAGTCGCGCAAAAGTAGATGTTTTGAAACAATAACAAGGGTTAGGCATTTTAATTGAAGCAAAACCAATAATGAAACAACAATTAGTTAACAAAGTTGATTGTTCAAAATGCATATATTTTAATAGTCAGCTCATTTTTCTTGTAGAGTACATACTTTTTAAGTGAAAAAATTACCTGAAGAATATCACTCGTAAATTATTGAGATCTATTTCTGAAGATAGATGGTAAGGTTGAATAATATGTTATGCAACATATTGTTTTTTTTTTTTTTTT
>DAOSWJ010000007.1:0-28420 GCA_035380005.1 Prolixibacteraceae bacterium
CCCGCGACCCTCGGCGTGACAGGCCGATATTCTAACCAACTGAACTACCGCACCAATTTTCTAGTATTCTTTTCAATATTTTTTAGAGCCTGCCTTGTTTTCAAAGGCGTTGCAAATATAGATGTTCTTTTCTTTTTTGCAAATAGTATGACAAAAAAAAACCTTAAAAAAATTCATACAGAATTTTGCAAATGATTCTCAATTTTCTTGTTAAATTGAGGACCGTTTATATATGGCAAATAAAGTATTAAATTCTAATGGAAACATCTAATAATAACGAATATAAGAAATTCTTCATTGCATCGGGCGGTCGATGTTTAAGTGGTCACAGTATGGTTCAATCGTTACTGGCCCAATATCCACAAAACAATATAAGTGTCGATTTGTATCCGAACATACTAAGTATTGAAGATGTAAATGATGTTGTTATGCAAGCTAAAAAGGAAGATGCAGTGATTATTCACACCATGGTTTGTGCCGATATAAGGCAAGCGCTTTCCGAAGCTTGCAAGGCAAACAACATTCCCGAATTTGATTACATGGGACCTTTGGCCAACTATATCGAAAACGAATTGGGTATGAAATCGATTAGCGAACCCGGGCTTTACCGAAAAAGCAACGAAAAATATTTCGACCGCATTTCGGCCATTGAATACACTCTGGGTGCCGACGATGGTGTAAACCCCGAAAACCTACGAGAAGCCGACATTATACTTACCGGCGTTTCTCGTGCTGGCAAAACCCCGCTCAGCATTTACATGTCGATGCTGGGATGGCGGGTAGCAAATGTACCTTTGGTTTTGGGCATCGACCCACCTCACCAACTTTTTGCAGTTGATCCGCAAAGGGTATTTGGCTTGAAAATTTCGCAGGTACAACTTACGGCCCATCGCATGAAACGCCTCATAGGTATTAACAACGAAGACAACACCAGCTACGTTGACAAACGAATGATCAACGACGAAATTAGGTATGCCGACCGGATTTTCGAAAAGGGTGGCTTTACTGTTGTTAATGTAAGCAATAAACCAATCGAATCGAGTTCGAATGAAATCATCAAAATGATCACCGATCGTTTCGATTACTCGGACCAAAAAACAACCAGCATTTATTAAACTCTAAATAATCAATTATCATGAGCGAACAACAAAACAATTGCGCAAATTGCCCAATGAGGGCAAAATACGATGAAAAACCCAAATCGTTTGGTGGCCGCTTTTGGCGCTGGCACATTAACTTTTGCCCAGGATGGAAAATGTACATGAAAACGTTACCCGATGAGGAACGACAACAAATAGCTTCACATTACCGGTTAAAAAAATGGATGCAAAACTAGGCTTAATCAACAAAACTCCCTCAAACCTGCTTCGATAAACTCGTGTTGCCATGCTTCAAATAATTGAGGTGTACATGGGATTTTTTCGCCATTATTATTCATCATGTCAATAAATTCGTCAATTTCGGAACTGCTTAACACTATTGGAATAGCAGCAAGTCCTTCGTCGATAAAATTAGTGATCCCGTTTAACACGAAAGTGCGCTGCATTTGATCGTTAGAAAGGTTTTCAATCACTCTGCCGGCATACTTGATTGTTACCGTTGCATAAGCTTCTTTGTTTTCGATTAATTGCTTTAAGCTAACAGCAACACCATCGGCATCAATGGTACGCAGAAACCCGTTTTGGGTAATTTCTTCGTTTTCGGTTTTTAATACTTCGGCCATTTTACGTCTGAACCCGGCCTTCTGGAACCTGTTCTTAAACTGAAAATTGCAGTAATTCACACCAATTGGCAAGCCTTCTCGTGCAACAAAATCCATCACCTCAAGGGCAGTAAGCTCCGACTCGGCAACTGTTGGCTGTTCGCCATGCAACATTGTATATTCATGCAGCAAAAGCTTGGGTGCATTGTATTGGGTAAGCCGCAACTGATGTAGGTTAAGGTTGCTTACCCCGTATTCGCACAGTATTGGCAATACACTCAACAACTGTTCTTTTTCGTGGGGTACTGCAGGAATTTCAACCGTAACGTTATTGATGAACTTTGCTGCATTTTTCAACACTTTGGGGTTATAATTTACCGCTCCCAAGTCGAAGCGTATTTCATCCAAACCAGCCTCACCCAGGGCTTTTAGCTTATCGTCAGAAGCCAAAATACCGTTGGTGTACATCCAAATGTGTTCAACCGCAGGGCAATTTTGTTTAACCTGCTTCAAAAAAGCAAGGGTCCGATCGAAAAACAACAAAGGTTCGCCACCACTAAAACTTACGCCTTTAAAACCAAAACGATTGATGTAATCGACATAAACCGAAGGTTGTTCAAAAAGCAGCTTTTGGGTTTGCGGTGTTTCGTCGGCATCTTGTTTTGCAGGGCAATAAAAGCAATTGGCATTGCATTTACCGGTTACAAAAAGGCACGACCACTCCCCTTTTCCGCACAACACACAGCCATTCGAAATACTATTAATGTATGGCTTGGTTTGCTTAAACAACCAGGTATTTTTATTTTCGAGCGTTTGCATTAGCTCGTTGCGTTTTTCATCAACAACTGCCGATCTGTATGGATGGTACCAGCTAATTTGTGACTCAAACTCGGAAAACTCGTCCTCGACATGCTGAACAAGTTGATTTAAATATGCAATGTATGCTTTCATTATAAAGAAAAATGAACATAACTAAAAAAGATAATTCATTAATAAATTTCACCGACCTGCTATCGGCCAATGAATATGAAAGCAATACTATTTTAGAATTCAGAAAAGATAATAAGAGCGATAAGGAATTGACTGATATTAGAAAATCCCTTTGAAATATTGATATGTAGCAGTTCGTTTATCATGTAAAAAAAAAGCAGGCTTATAAGCCGGGTTCTGTATTGCACCTAAGTGTAACTTCTGTCATTTATCTAAGCAACCTACCCCTCCCAAGCATTCCAAACACGTTGAAAAAACACAGCGGGCAGCCGTGTGCCGTAGCTCTTGGGATATATTTGGTCTTGCAACTTTGGGGGCGAACAGCCAACAATGTTGCCATTGCTGCCGGTGGGCTCTTACCCCACCTTCTCACCTTTACCATACAAAAGCATGGAAGTTATTTTCTTCTCCGCTACCATGCCCTCACGAACATCTCCCCTTTCGGAAGCCAAATGCCCTGTGCTGCCCGGACTTTCCTCCACACTATAAGTGTAGCGACAGAACGGCCTGCTTTGCGCGCAAAAATAACTATTTTCGGCGAAGTATCACCATGGTTGCCCCAAAACCATATTCTTTAAACGAAGCATCTTGAAACTGAAAACGAGCATATTTTGAACTTAGGCGTTTGGCAATTTCTTGTTTGAGTACACCGTTGCCAACACCATGAATAAACACCACCCTTTTCACACGGTTTTTAATGGCTAATTCCATTTCGCTTTGGAATTTATCCATTTGTATATCGAGAATTTCGCGGTTCGAAAGACCATTAACACTATCGATCAATTCTTCGATGTGCAAATCAACTTCCAATATTTCGGGTATGGATTGAACTTTTTTCTCAACTTCAACCGGACGATTTTCCTTGTCTTTTTCGTTAACAATTTTTTTGAAATCTTTTTCGGTCAATTTATCAATTTCTTCCTGTAGAACATTAGCCACCAAATCGAAAATCATTGCATTACCTTCAAAATAATCGTTTTTGGTAAAGCTTTTTTCTTTGTAAAACTTAACTGCATTTACCGAAATTTCTTTTTCAAGCGGTGCAACTAGCCTCTTGCTTTCTTTCAAATATGGAATTATGCGGAAGTAAAATTTGGGCAGGTTGCTCAAATCGGTCATCGACAAACCTTCGAGGTAATTCTTTGTATTGGGCTCAAGCTCTCCTGCATCAATTGTAACATATTTTTCGCCATCGAAATGAGAATAATGGTACAACAAGGTAAAGTTACTGTCGTTAATCAGGTAAATTTCAATTTCGGCACCAACTGGATTGTGCTGATCGACAGGATAAAATGCCATAAAAAACTTGGGCACATCGTTTCCGGGTATCAGCTCGGCTACATGCTTTGGAGCAGGCATAGTTTTTGGCTCTTCCTTTTTGGGCTTTTCATCAACAACATTACGGGTACTGCGTTCGTACGATTCATTTTCGGGCACCAGCACCAACTCCGAAATCAGCACCGGTATTTCGAAGCCATCGTGATCTTCGACCACAGCAATGTTTTTACTTTGAAAACTAACTACCCTTCCACCTCCAACAGCATTTAGGAATTTTACTTTATCGCCTATTTTTATCATTATTGCATTCGTTTTATGAGCGTGCAAAGTTAAGCCATTTTTATAACTTTGCAGCCTTTAATTTATAACGGCTTTATGGATATACCTGTTGCAATTAAAAACATAAGCATTAACGAATACAATTACAATTTGCCCGACGAGCGCATTGCCAAATACCCACTGGAAAAGCGCGATGCGTCGAAACTATTGCAATGGCACAATGGTTCTATAAGCGACCATACATTCAGTGAATTGCCAAACTTATTGCCAGCCAACAGCAAACTGGTTTTCAATAACACAAAAGTAATCAGGGCTCGGTTACATTTCAAAAAAGCTACCGGTTCGCTAATCGAAATATTTGTGCTCGACCCTGCCGATCCGAGCGATTATGCTTTAAACTTTCAGCAAACCCAAAAATGCTCATGGAAATGCATTGTAGGTAACCTAAAAAAATGGAAAACCGACGATTTACACCTTGAACTAAGCATCAACAATACGGCAATTATCTTAACGGCATCCAACATATCGGCCTCGGGCAATGGCCGCATTATAGAATTTAGCTGGAACAATCCTACGTTTACCTTTTCGGAAGTGCTCGAAGCTGCCGGGAAAATACCCATTCCACCATACTTGCACCGCGAGAGCGAAACCATTGACCTTACACGTTACCAAACTGTTTTTTCAAAAATAAAGGGATCGGTGGCTGCACCAACTGCGGGCTTGCATTTTACCGACAAAGTTTTCCAAGCGTTAAAACATAAAGGCATTACAAGTGCCGAACTTACACTGCATGTTGGTGCCGGTACTTTTCAACCTGTTAAAGCCGAAAAAATTGACGGCCACGAAATGCACACCGAGCATTTTATAATTGAAAAACAATTTATTGAAGAAATATTGGAACATAAAGGGCAAATAATTGCTGTAGGAACCACATCGATACGAACCCTTGAAAGCCTTTATTATTTGGGCGTTAAAATATTAAACAACGAAAATATCAACAACAACGAAGCAACAATAAACCAGTGGGTTGGCTACCAAAATACAGCAAAAGTTGACAAAACAGAAGCATTAAATGCAGTATTGACATACATGAACAGCAAACAAATCAGTAGTCTGAATGCATCAACACAAATTATTATTGTTCCGGGTTACGAGTTTAAAATTACCGATGGCATGCTCACCAATTTTCACCAGCCGCAAAGCACATTATTGCTGCTCATATCAGCATTTTTAGGCGATAATTGGAAGAAAGTGTACAAACATGCTTTGGAAAATAACTACCGTTTTTTAAGTTACGGCGACAGCAATTTGTATCTGAAAAGCTAGTTGATAATGCCCATTTTTTTCATCAAAAATGAAGCATTCATTATGGTGGTAGCTCCGTTGCGCAACAGATAATCGAACTTCATTTCGTTATTTTCGATCACAATTTCGAAGCACATGTTTTGTACATCATCCGGATAATCAGCTTCCAACTCGGTAAGTTTTAGGTCGTGGGTGGCAATTATCGAAGGCACTTTGCTTTTAATTAAGCGCTTAATAAGTTTTTGCGAACCGGCCAGTTTATCAACCGAGTTGGTTCCTTTAAGAATTTCGTCAAGGATAATGAGCAGTTCACGCCCCTTGTCCACCTCGTCGAGAATGGCTTTTATCCGCTTCAGTTCGGCAAAAAAGTACGATTCGTCGTCGAACAATGAATCGCTGGTACGCATGTTCGAAAATAGTTCAACCGGCTTAAAGCACATATTTTGAGCACAAACCGGTGCGCCGCACATGCCCAAAACCATGTTTACCCCAATGGTTCGTAAAAAAGTACTTTTACCTGCCATGTTGGCACCTGTAACAATTAAAATTTTGTTATTACCGAACGAAAAATCGTTATCGACACGCTTTTTAGGATGAATAAGCGGATGCCCCATTTGAGTTGCTTGCAGGCTAAATCCATCTTCTTCAATAATCGTCGGAAAGCAAAATCCATTATTATTGTATGCAAAATTAGCCAACGAACAAGCAGCATCGACTAAAGCAATGGCATTCATCCACTTATCGAAATAATGCCGATTACGGTTGTGCCACAAAATAATTCGGTACGAACACATTACGTCCCAAAGCAATGTAACATTTAATACTACCCCTATTAAAAGATTGTTGCGGTTATCGAAAGCTGAAATTATTTTTTCGAGGTGTTTTATCTCTTTCGATGGCAAGGCATTAGCTCCAAAATTGGCAAGCATTTGCTTTGCCTCGTTGCTTTTCCATTCAAAACGCTCAATTAATGTAAGCAAGCGGGCATATTTTTTCAGCAAACCTTCCCTTTTTCCAAACTGACTATATATGCGATTAATGTTCTTTTGTTCGAGAAACCAAAAACAAAACTGTAACAAAGCAGAAAAGATGAAAACAGTAGAATTGCCCGATACCGCCCAATGAACAATTGAAAAAACAGCAAAAACAGGCAAGGCAATCAATAACACCTTGATTATTTTGTTGGTATTCAGCTTAAAAGTGTCGGTTTTCCAATTCAGCAACCAATCAACTTCGGCTTCGGTTTCGGCATATAATTTTCCGGTTGCAGCAAAGTTTTGACGCCATTCAACTTGCTGACTAAGTTCGTTAATCAACTTTTGTCGTTCAATTATTTCAGATGCATTATTTAATGGCTCGGAAAGCATTTTCGCCAACAGCCGATGTCCTTGTGGGGTTACGGTTCGGTTCAGAAATTGAAATAACGAACCACGACCAAAAATATCGAGGTCGTAAGTATAAAAATGATCGGGATTGATGTATTTTGTACCATCGTCGAAGTGAAGAAATTTGTGATCGATGGCCTTTAATTCGTCGTTATTAATTTGAAGAATATGTTGATAAAACTCTTTTTCGGAAGCAAGTGAAATATGTTTCTTTACAGCCCAAACAAAAAAGCCCATCAATACAATGAACACAACAATAGTACCCCATAACGAAATGTTATAAAAAATAAAAGGTGAAACTAAGGCAAGTAAAAAGAATAACAATCGAACCAATGAATAAAGCAACAATTGTTTTTTAAGCTTTATAATTTTGGTAGTTGTTTGCTTTACAATACTTTGGTAGCTATCGGCAGGTATATTGTTCATTATTTAAATTTATTGGAGCATGATAAACGACACACAAAACAATGTTGCAGTAATAAAAATTAGTGCTACATATATTGGTTTAGTATGCTTTAGCTTCCACTGGCCGGCAATCAGGATGCGTTTTTGCTGAAAAAAGTGATCGAATAACATTAGCAATTTATACATCCCCCAACCGATTAAACTACCCAAAAATGCACCACAAACAACATCTAATGGATAATGAACTCCAACATATATTCTTGAATAAGAAGTCAAAACAGCCCACAACAAAAAAGCAATCCAGATGCGTCGTCGTTTAAGCAACAAAGCAAGCAAAAAAGTAAGCGCAAACGAATTGGCTGCATGCGACGAAACAAAGCCATACATTCCTCCTTTACCGGTTGGGGCATTAACCAAATCCATTATTGCCAGATTATGAGTTGGACGTGGGCGTTCCACCAAAGTTTTAATTAAGCCCGAAATTTGGTCGCTTGCCACAATGGCTAAAATAAAAAACATTGCAGCCCAAATACCTTGCAATTTATATTTTTGAAAAAACAATATTAACAGAAGCAAGTACAAGGGGTACCACACTTCTTTAGCTGTAAAGAAAGTAAAAAAATGATCTAAAAATGGGTTATTGCAAGCGTTAAGCCACAAAAACAATTGGGTATCGATTTGGTTGAGCCATTCAAACATTTACTGTTCACTATTTATAATATTCCATATACGGTCTTTTAAACGGGTAATATTCAACCCGGTAATCGATGAAATAAAAATATGCGGAATGTTATTAAACTGTTCGCTTATTTCCTGCATCAGTTCCTCGTCGAGCATGTCCGACTTCGAAATGGCCAACAAACGTTGTTTATCGAGCAACTCGGGGTTATACTCTTTTAGTTCATTAAGTAATATGTTATATTCTTTAACATGGTCTTTGCTATCGGCCGGTACCATAAACAATAACATAGGGTTGCGCTCAATATGGCGCAAAAACCTCAAACCAAGCCCCCTGCCCATGTGTGCACCTTCAATAATCCCGGGAATGTCGGCCATAACAAACGAACGGCTTTCGCGGTGCCCCACAATGCCCAAATTGGGTACTAAAGTAGTAAAAGGATAATCGGCAATTTTAGGTTTTGCAGCCGACACCACTGACAACAGCGTTGATTTACCCGAGCTGGGGAAACCTACCAAGCCCACATCGGCCAATATTTTAAGTTCGAGAATACGCCAGCCTTCTTCGAGTTCTTCGCCGGGCTGAGCAAAACGTGGCGCTTGGTTGGTAGCCGATTTAAAATGGGTATTTCCTTGACCACCTCGGCCACCTTTCATCAAGATTTTCTCTTCGCCATGATCGGTAATTTCAAAAATCACTTCGCCAGTTTCGCCATCCTTTGCTATTGTGCCCAATGGTACTTCAAGCACTACATCTTCGCCATCGGCACCAGTACTGCACTGTCGTCCACCCGATTCGCCATGCCCTGCAAAAATATGCTTACGGTATTTTAAGTGCAATAAAGTCCACATTTGATTATTGCCTCGTAAAATAATGTGACCCCCACGGCCTCCATCGCCACCATCGGGGCCACCTTTAGGTTCGAACTTTTCGCGGCGCATGTGTGTTGATCCGGGGCCACCGTTTCCCGACTTGAAATATATCTTTACGTAATCGACAAAATTGCTTTCAGCCATAAACTTTTAAATAATTTGTGCAAAGGTAACAAAACAATGAGAATCCGAACAAATTTGCTTATGTTGATAAACGTTAATTGCCAAAACAATAATAATACAACAAATAACTTCCGATATTTAAACGTATAAAACAATTTTTCATTAATTTGGTAACAGTAAATTTTGAATAACTCAAGCTTGATGGGATTAGTCGGTTAAGTGGAAAAAATAAAATATGCAAAAGAAAAAAGAAGTTTTATACTTGTTTATATTCTTTCTAGCCTGTGTTTTTGTATTTGCAGGTTATTATGAATTTCACAGACGAAAAGTTGACTTTCTTTCCGAATATCAAATACGCAATGGCGTTTTAGATTTAAGTGATATTGCATCGTATAACAATAAGGTTTTTTTAATCGAAGGAGAAACCGAGTTTTACTGGAACAAGCTATTGACCCCTAATGATTTTGAAAAGATCAATCAACCAGTACCCGACGGCTTGGTTCATATTCCGGGTATTTGGAATAGTTTCGAAAAAAATGAGAAAAAAATAGGCGGAATGGGTTTTGCAACCTACCGCTTTACTATTAAAGTTAAGAACGATGATTGGTACGGGCTCAGATTCAAGGAATTCGATTCGGCATACAAAGTATGGGCAAACGGTGAATTTACAACCGGATCGGGCGAAGTAGGCCGCACCAAGCTAACTTATCGCCCCAGTTGGAAACGTAACGAACTGGTGGTTCGTTCAAAAGATCAGAAAATTGATATTGTATTGCAAATTGCTAATTTCGATCACCGAAAAGGTGGTGCCGAAGACCCGATTTATTTTGGCACAACCGATAATATTCTTGAGCTAAAAAAGAATAACATTATCAACAGCAGTTTTTTATTGGGTTTTTTACTCATGCTTAGCATATACCATTTTTTCCTTTACCTATTCCGTCGAAAAGACATTTCAATGATTCTTTTTAGTGCACTTTCGTTTTTTATGGCACTCAGAATGATGTCGACAGGCGAGAAAATCATAATCGATCTTTTTCCTGAAATAAGCTTTAACGCTGCAATACGTATCGAATACATCTCGTACCAAGTAGCTCTGCCCTTAATGTATTGGTTTTTTTACTCTTTTTACAAACAATTAATAAGCAGAACCATTTTTAGAATACTAAATTATATTGTTGCTGTATTTTGCTTAATTGTTTTATTTGCACCCATCCACATATTTACATGGACACCCATGTATTTTCAGGTAGTAGCCACATTGGTTGCTCTTTATATGTTATATAATCTAACCCTTGCATCAGTAAAACAATACGATTATGCTCTTATTTTCCAAATAGGTTACTTGGTTTTCTTCGCAACCATGATTAACGACATCCTCTATTACAACAAATTTATAAACACCACTTTTTTAATGCATTGGGGTTTATTCATCATGGCTCTATCGCAATCGATAGTATTATCATTAAAATTCTCAACAGCAATAAGTACCAACGAAAAACTTACGGCAAAACTCGAAAAACACAATATGTACCTCGAGGAAACCATCGAAGATCGAACCAAACAAATAATTGAGCAGAAGGAAGAAATTGAAGCCCAAGCCGAAGAACTAAAAGCAGCAAATACTCATTTAGTGGAGCTTACTAATTTTAAAGATAGTCTTACTCAAATGATTATTCACGATTTGAAGAACCCCCTCAATATTGTTTTGAATTTTTCGAAAGACGAACGAGTAGTTTTTGCAGGTACCCAAATGTTAAACCTCGTTCAAAACCTACTCGACGTTCAACGGTACGAAAAAAACAAAATGGAACTCAAACTCGAAGAAATAGCAATTGGCACACTAATAAACAATGCAACTTCGCAACTTCAGTACCTCATTCAGGAGAAAAACATCAGCACAAAAGTGATTATAAATGCCAACTGTATCATCGAGGCCGATACCGATATTATGGTACGCGTTTTTGTTAACCTACTTTCGAACGCTATAAAATTCACACCCAACAACGGCACAATAATTATCGAGAGCAACAAACAAGGCCAACAAGTTGTAACAAAAATAAGCGATAGCGGCCCGGGCATTCCCGAAGATCAAAAAGAACTTGTTTTTGAAAAATTCGGACAGTTTTTGGTACGCCGAATGGGCAAATCGGGATCAACAGGCATAGGCCTCACTTTTTGCAAAATGGCAGTAGAAGCACACAAGGGCATTATCGATTTTGAGTCGAAGCTAGGAAAAGGAACAACATTTATTGTTAAGTTCAATGCAAGAAGCGAACCATCTACAACCGACACAAAAAAACATGAAAAACTTGCCGGTCCTGAAGCTATTGCTTTCACAGATGAAGAAAAATTAATCTTGACCGAAGTAGTTAAAATGCTGTCTAACACTAAAATATACGAAATAAGTAAGGTTAAACACCTCATTTCAAAAATCAACCCAGCTCAAAGCGCAAACATTGAACTATGGATAATCAATGTGAAGAAAGCGATACTTACCGGAAACCAACAACGATTCGAGCAATTGCTTGCAATTGCCAAATAAAAAGCCCCACTGGAAAATTCCAACAGGGCTTTTTTTATTAAAATCTCAAAATGCTTATTCAGCCTTTTTTGTACTACAATCGGCTTTTTTGGCTCCACAATCGGTTTTAGCTGCACAATCGGTTTTCTTAGCTTCCGATTTCGATGCACAATCGCTGCTTGTTTTAGCTTCAGCTTTTTGAGTGCACTCACCCGATTTTTTCTCAGCTTTCTTTTCTGTTTTCTTTTCCTTATTATCAAGGTTTTCAACTTTAACATCGTTTTCGAAAGCCATAACTACTGTGGGAGCAAATAAAGCTACCGCAAATACTACTAATAACGAAAGAACTAATTGTTTCTTCATAACATCTATTGTTTTATGGTTTAAAAATCTATTTAGAACGATTCAAAAATACACTTATAAAACAACTGAAAATGTTATTTGCTTGTTACAAATTGTTAATGCAATGTTAAATAACTACCAACACAGTAGGATAAAGATTTAAATTATTTTCACCACAACATGCAACGTTTACATTTTTTTTCGTTCTATTTTTGTTTATATGAATTAAATACAAGCGCACATGAACGTAAAATTACTTTTTAATATACTTTTATTTTTCATGGTATCGATTGGGACATTTTCTCAAAACCAATATCAATGGCCAATAAAAGAGCTCGATACCGCGCGCGAAGCTAGCTATCTTAGCGAAAAAGAAAAAGGCATAATACTGGAGATGAACATGGTTCGACACAATCCGGCGATGTATGCCCAAGAAATGATGAAATGGATGGAAGCATTTTACGACGATAAAAAAATGTTGACCATACCCGGCAAAATCCCCTATTTAACCAACGAAGGGAAAGAAGCATACCTGGAGTGCATGGAGGTATTGAGCCAATCGCCCCCAACAAACATTCTAAAAGTATCGCATGGCATGTCGAAAGCATGCAAATTACTGGTGCTCGACCAAGGCTCAACCGGACGCACCGGGCACAAAAGCAGCAGCAATACAACTCCCGGCGATCGTCTCAAACAATTCGGAACACCTGTTGGTTACTTTGCCGAAAACATCCACTATGGAGATATCGAACCCCGATTTGTAGTTATATCGCTTTTAATCGACGATGGTGTAAAATCGCGTGGACACCGCAAAACACTGCTTAGCAACGATTTCAACTTTACCGGTGTAGCCATGGGCAATCATAAAACTTACGGCGGCATGTGCGTAATAACCTATGCCCAACAATACCAAGAATAACATATACATGTTAACATCTCAAAAAAAATAATAAATTCGCCTTCATTTTTTATTTAAGCACATGAGCATTGTTATAAAGGAAGTTAAGTCGAATAGCGATTTAAAAGAATTCATATTTTTACCTGAAAAGATTCACAAAAACCACCTTAATTGGGTTCCGCCTATTTACGTCGATGAATGGGCTTATTTCAATCCTCAAAAAAACCGTTCATTTTTACATTGCGACCACATCAGGCTTTTAGCAATTAAGAACAACAAAACTGTTGGGCGTTGCATGGGAATAATTCACCACCCCTACAACAAAAAACACAACGAAAAAAATGCCCGGTTTTCATATATTGAAACCTATAACGACCCGGAGGTTTTTCATCTGTTAATTAAATACTTGTCGGAGTGGGCTATAGAGAAAGGCATGGAAAATTTGATTGGCCCCTTGGCTTTTTCCGATAAAGACCCACAAGGTTTTTTAATTGACGGTTACGACGAACCTGTTGTGATTGCTTCAAATTCCAATTATAAGTACATGGTTAACTTAACCCAAAACGAAGGTTTTAAAAAGAAGGTCGACCTAGTGGTTTATAAAATCAATATTCCAAATGAATTTCCTCCAATCTACAATACAATTGATAAACGTTTTAAAAGAAACAACAGCAATTTGAAGGTGCTTGAATTTAAAAGCCGGAAAAAGGTCAAACCATTCATCAGGCCAGTACTACAACTCATCAACACAACATTCTCTGAAATATATGGATTCACTCCTTTCGATGAAAAAGAAATGTATGATTTCGCCAATCGATATCTGTATTTGATCAATCCAAGTTTTATTAAAGTTGCCATTAACGAATACAACGAGGTTATTGGAACCATTATTGGGATGTCGGACATAAGCAAAGGCATACAAAAGGCTAAGGGACGTTTGTTCCCCTTGGGGTTTCTACATATATTAATGGCAGGCAGCAAATCGAATCAACTTAATTTATTATTAGGAGCAGTTGATTCGCGATACCAAGGAAGAGGAATAAGCGTTTTGATGGGTATAAAAATGATCGAATCGGCAAAAAAATTAGGAAAAACAATTATCGATTCCCACTTAGAATTAGAGCATAACACCAAGGTTAGGGCCGAGATGGAACGAATGGGCGGAGAAGTTTATAAACGTTACCGGATTTTCGAAAAATCATTAACATAAACGCTATTCATTAAGCTTATGTAACTTTTGTCACACATAAATGCTTTCGTCTAAAAAAAAATGGGATTGGGTGAACAATCTGAAATATAATTAGCTACTTTCGTCCACTCAAATACCAATCAAATTTGCTATCGTAAAACGTATAATGCTTAAATAGAGCGCAAAAGCATTAAGGATTTGCCGTGTCTAAATTTCGACAGCCAGATCAAGTATAACGACCTGACTATCTTAATTTTCTCACAAACAAAAAAATCCAATTTAGTTTTTTGGAAGTTTGTTGAAATTAAAGATAAAATTAAACTATGAATCATTCTGTTGAAAGCATGCCCCTATGGTTATCGATTCCATTTGCGGTTATGTTGCTATTAATTGCAGTAGGACCATTGTTATTTGAGCATTGGTGGGAAAAAAACAAGAACAAGTTACTGGTATCGTTGGCATTGGGAGTTCCTGTTGCCATAATTCTAATTGCAAAAGGCTTACAGCACGAGTTAATGCACCAAATACTGTTCGATTACATTCCCTTTATCGTTCTTTTGGGAGCTTTGTTCATCATTACAGGCGGGATACACCTTAAGGGAGACATTAAGCCACGCCCAATAACCAATACTTTGTTTTTAGCAATTGGTGGTATTTTGGCATCGTTTATGGGTACAACCGGGGCTGCCATGTTATTGATAAGGCCGGTTATTAATACTATATCGAAAAGAGAACACAAAGTTCATACTATTCTGTTTTTCATAGCAATTGTAGCTAATACCGGCGGCATTTTAACCCCACTTGGCGATCCTCCGCTATTCTTATTATACCTTCGTTCAACTCCGTTCACTTGGTTTTTCACCCTTTTTAATGAATGGATGTTCATCATGATATCGTTATTAACCATATACTTTTTTGTTGATACCCATTACTACCGTAAAGAAGTACGCGATAAAAACGAACTTGAAGTTTTTAGCACAAAAATTAAGATAATTGGCAAACGCAACTTCTACTTTTTGGCCGGGGTTGTTTTGGCTGTTGCTTTTTTGAACGAAAATTACATCGAAGCATTTCATCACAATCATTACCTCGGGTTTATACGCGAGGGCGTAATTGTATTAATGGCAATATTGTCGTTATACTACACTCAAAACGAAATGCGCTATACCCACAACCGTTTCACGTGGGGACCAATTGTTGAGGTTGCATTTCTGTTTCTGGGCATATTCATTACCATGACCCCTACCCTAATATATTTAAAGGAAAATGCGCAAGCCTTCAACCTCGATCAACCATGGCAATTCTATTATGCAACCGGTTCGCTAAGTGCTTTTTTAGATAATGCACCAACGGCAGTTTCGTTTCATAACTTGGCCATGGGCATGACAGCCAGTTTTCCGGGAGCAAAAATTGTAGGTCAAATTCCGGAAGTACTTTTAAGAGCAATAAGTGTTTCGGCGGTATTTTTTGGTGCAATGACCTATATTGGTAATGGTCCTAATTTTATGGTAAAGGCCATAGCCGAAGAACACCAGATTAAAATGCCAAGCTTTTTTGGATACATACTAAAATTCTCGCTTGTAGTATTGTTACCCGTTTACATACTTACGCAATTGATTTTCTTATAAGATCCCGATATTTTCAATTTGAAAAGGCTGCCGTTTTGGTAGCCTTTTTTTGATCATGACATCCATTTGATGGTATGCGTAATTCGGATTGATCCAGAATTTGCGGCAAAAAAACAAGCTCTACCAAAAACAAAAAACTGCTTCAAAATTACTTTTGAAACAGTTTTTGTTGTCCCGCTAGGGCTCGAACCTAGACTCTTCTGAACCAAAATCAGACGTGTTGCCAGTTACACCACGGGACAATGTTTTGGTCTTGTTAAGACGGGTGCAAAAATAAGAAAAAAATCCATTCTCCAAGAAAAAATCAAAATATTTTATGTGCTTTTTTAGCATTGGGAGTGGTACATTCAGTAAGTCAGCATAAAAGCATTTTTTTTTGTTTTTATTGGTAAGTTATTTTGGCGATTTATAAAAATGGTTTATTTTTGCCGCCACTATTACAGCAATGGTGCCATAGCTCAGTAGGTAGAGCAACGGACTGAAAATCCGTGTGTCCCCGGTTCGATTCCTGGTGGCACCACAAAAAAGAAGCAAATTTTGCTTCTTTTTTTTTGTACTCAACATTCAAAAGCATAAATCGTGTAATAGCTACGGCGTTTTAATAACGATAGCTTATCTTTGCGAAAAAGAATAACAATGGATAAAAAAGTAGCAATAATTGGCGCAGGCAACCTGGCAACACGAGTATCGCTCGAACTGCACAACAAAGGGATTGAAATTATTCAGGTTTACAGCCGCACGGTTACATCGGCCTTATCGTTAGCACGCATGTTGGGCTGCAACTATGTAACCAAGCCCGAAAAAATAACACCCGATGCCGACATTTACCTCATTTCGGTTAGCGATATGGTTGTTACTGAGCTGCTATCGAAAATGCAATTCAACAACAAACTAATTGCACATACAGCCGGAAGCATTCCCATGAGCGAGCTTGCTAAATTTTCAAAGAACTATGGAGTTTTTTATCCATTGCAAACATTTTCGAAATTCAGGGACGTAAACTTTTCAAAAATCCCGTTTTGCATTGAAGCCAACAACAAAAAAAACGAAGCAATACTTAGCGAACTGGCATCTACCATTTCGAAAGATGTAAGATTAATTAATTCGGAACAGCGCAAACAATTGCACCTTGCAGCAGTTTTCGCTTGCAACTTTACCAACCACATGTACGCAATTGCCAACGAACTGATTAATGAAAAAGATCTTCCTTTCGATATTTTATTACCATTGATTAACGAAACTGCTTCGAAAGTAAAAAACATGACACCACGAGCTGCTCAAACCGGCCCAGCACTCAGGCTCGATAAAAATGTAATGCAGGATCACACAAACATGCTAAACGGAAAACCACGCCTCAAAAAAATATACAATCAACTGAGTGAGAATATTAACGAATTCCACAAAATACCAAAATCGTAAATTATGGCATTTTTTAAAGAAGAACTTGAGAAAGTTGAAGCATTTGTATTCGATGTTGACGGTGTTTTATCGAGCGATATGTCGCCCCTCGACCCCAACGGCGAGCCCATGCGAACCGCGAATGTTAAAGATGGCTTTGCAATTCGAAACGCCATTAACAACGGATTTCCGGTTGCAATTATATCGGGCGGATGGAACGAAAACATCCGTAAACGATACCAACACCTTGGCGTTGAATTGATATACCTTGGTGCAAAAGACAAATGCGACAGCTTTAACGACTTTTTGCAAAAAACAAACATCAATAGCGCAAATATAATGTACATGGGCGACGATTTGCCCGACTACAACGTAATGTGCAAAGTAGGTATTCCCACCTGCCCGGCCGATGCTGTTACTGAAATTAAATCGATTTCGAAATATATCTCGGACCGTAAAGGTGGTGAAGGTTGCGTTCGCGATATAATTGAACAGGTACTGCGTGCGCAAGGCAAATGGATAACAACCGAATCGTTGCACACTTCATCGTTTTAAAACCAAAACATGCTCAGCAACTTAAAAGCTTACAAAGTTATTCTTGCTTCTAAATCGCCACGACGAAGAGAACTGCTCAGCAATTTGGGTATCGACTTCGATGTTGTTACGCTCGACACCGACGAAAGTTACCCGACTAATATGCCTGTAAATGAAGTTGCAGCTTATTTGGCCTTTAAAAAAGCCGAGCCATTTACAGCCGAAAAATATACCTCGCACCTAATTATTACTGCCGACACAATTGTGTGCATCGAAAACGAAATTTTAGGTAAACCCGAAAGCCGCGAACATGCTTTTGAAATGCTTCAGAAACTATCGGGTAACGATCACAAAGTGATTACTGGTGTTTGTATTAGCACTCCAAAACAAAAAAAGTGTTTCACATCGACAACTACAGTCCATTTCAAAACACTCAACAATAGCGAAATAGAATACTACATTGATAATTTCAAACCCTTCGACAAAGCCGGAGCTTACGGCATACAAGAATGGATTGGCTATGTAGCAGTTGAACGAATCGAAGGATCGTATTTTAATGTGATGGGGCTACCCATTCAAAGATTGTACGAGGAGCTACGAAAAATATAATAAGAAATTTGCATATCTGATTTAATTAAAAAAATAAACCAACGAAAATTGTTGCTGATGATCGACACGAATATCAGAAAAATGCAAAGAATAAATAAACCGTCCTTTTACCCGCTCGAAATTTATAGGAGTAAAATAGAAATTGGTACGTGCATAATTTTTAGTATTGTTATAAAAACTATCGCCCATTAAAAATTGGTGCCGATTACCAATTTTAATTAAAGCCGATAAGCCAAAACCTTTGTACTCGGCATTCAATTCAGAGTACCACGAGTTTTTTATATCGAAATCAAGTCCGTTTCCCCTGTTTCTATATGCCGAACTGAGCAAGCCTGTTTTCATATTTAAAACCGACAATGGAAGTATTTCTGAAAAATCGTATCCAATTAAAAATGCCACACCCATATTATCTTCGATGTATTGATTTTCGGGCCTAACCAACTGATAAGCTTTGTGAAAAAGGTAAGTGTATGCTTCGGCAAAAAAGTTCGAGATACGTTGCTGCCCAATAAAACCAGCCATAAATTGTTCGCGGCTCAATAAATCTTGCTTACTTAACCAGTCGGCAAATACTTGAAGCTTGGTTTGGTCTGTTTGGTATTTAAGCAATAAACCTTCAATAACAGGATGATAATACTCGTATTTTTCAGCTACAAATGCAAAAGGTAAACAAAGGTTTTCCTTGCGAGGGAAAGCCCCCATTATGAATGAAAGATTGTTTTTTTCAACCTGATAATAAAGCAGCAACGAGGGCAAATTATGGTTTAAGGTACTGCCAAACTCGTAAAAATAACTTAAACCGGCACGTACATGGTGTATTGAATCCACTGTAGTTCCGAGGCTAAATGCCAAGCGCGAACCAAAAATAGTTTCAGGCATATCTAAATTACTGAAGAACTCGCGGTTATCGGCTATTCCTTCGAATTTTATTGAATAATCGGTACTTTGAGACTTTGAAATTGTGCTTACAAATAAAAGTAAAAAGAAAAGCCATATTTTGCTGATGTACATTGCAGTTATTATTTTTGATAAACTAAAAATAATTCAATAGATGTTGCTAAATTAGCCAAACACGATGAAAAATTATATTCAAACACATAAAAATTTATTGCTTTTTTTAAGCGGCCTTATTGTTTTTACCGTTTTGAATATTTTATCGGCAAGCACTATGGGGCTTCATTACGATGAAACATACTACTGGCTTTTTTCAAAACACCTAGCTTTGGGATATTTCGATCATCCACCAATGGTTGCCTGGCTCATTTGGTCAGGCACAAAAATATTTAATAATGAGCTGGGAATAAGACTTTTAACCATACTCATTTCCAGTGCTTCAATGGTAATTTTGTGGCTTTTGTTGAATCCCCACAAAGACAAGCCTTTGTTGTTTTGGGCTTTGGTATGTTCAATTGTCCTAATTCACCCCTATTCGTTCATTGCCACCCCCGATGCTCCATTGTTCTTTTTCACATCGCTATTCCTATATATTTTAAAAAAGTATATTGAAAAACCACAATTAAGCAACAGCTTATTCCTTGCTTTGGTATGCGCGGCAATGTTGTATTCAAAATACCACGCTATTTTAATTATTGGTTCAATGTTGATTTTGAATTTAAAATTATTAAAATCGAAATATTTCTGGTTTTACGCAACGGGCTTGCTAATTCTTATGCTTCCCCATTTTATTTGGCAATACCACAACAATTTCCCATCATTTTACTATCACTTAATCGACAGTCATGGAACAAACTATAACCCTTTAATAACGCTTGAATACATCGCTTCACAATTTTTGGTCTTTGGCCCGTTTAGCACTTGGCTTTTATTTGCATTTGCTTTCGGTTTTCGGCCGGCAAACAGTTTTGATAAAACTACGAAATGGAGCGCTTGGTTTGTTTTGCTGTTCTTTTTATTATCGACTTTTGGAGGCGACTACGAAGCACACTGGACCTTAATTGCCACACCTTCGCTTATGTATGTTTCATTTGAAATGCTTAAAAAGAAGTCCAAATGGAAAAAATACATCCTAATAGCCGGAAGTATAAATTTTGTGGTACTGATACTCGTTCGAATCCTTGTTATTACACCTGCTGCCGATAGAATAAAAGCACTTAGCCTTTTCAGGGGATGGGAAACCGACACACAAATATTGCTCGAAGCCAGCAATAACCACCCTATTGTTTTTCAAGATTGCTGGAACTATGCAGCACGTTTTGCCTGGTATGCAAAAAATCCCAATGTAACAACACTCAACTCGGGCATGCACCGCAACAATCAATTCGACATCTGGGATAAAGACGAAGATCTTAACGGACAAACAGTTGTATTGGCTGCCCGCGATAGCTTACATTTGGAAAACACACAAGCAATTGTTACCAATAAAGGTACATGGTACATTAAAACTATCGAAAATTTCAAAAGCTATTACAACCTGCATTTCAAAGTAATCGATTATACAATCGACAATGGTGTTCATGTAAAATTTTCGATTTATAACCCTTACCAATATGCGGTTGACTTATATAAAAACGATACAAAATTGCAATTAGTTATCCGCAAACAAAAATGGGAAATGCTTGCAGAAATACCTCTCGAAGAAATTCATATCGATTCAAAAAGTGCAATAACCATTGACACAACAATTGATTACACAGGTGAAATAATTGCTGAAACCTATTTAATGCTAAAGGTTGGAGAGTTGCATCCCTTACCTGCAAAATACCTTATTAAATAAAAAGGCACAAAAAAAACCTGAAACAAAAATGAATCAGGCCTTTTGAAATTCTTCAAAAATAAATGTTATTCTTCTTTACGCGACTCGAGGAAGGCTTTAAATGCTTCAGGGTTTTTACTGCTGATCATATCGACACCGGCAGTGTGCATTACATCCCAAACATTTTCTTCTTCGGGAAGGTTATAAACACGAACTTTTTTGCCTTGTTTGTGAGCTTCCTGAACAACATCTTTAAATTTTTTATATTCATCGAAAGGCATTTTACCAACACCGTTCCATTCAATTTCATCTTCAAAGTCGATACCTATCAGGGGCATAATTTTATTATCGTAATTTTTGGCTAAATCGTCAACAGTTCCTTGGGCAGCAGCAAAACTAACCCTTTCTTGTTGGAAAGTACGCATTGGTGCATTGCCAACAAAAATCACTTTCAATTTGCCATCGTGCCACTGTGACCCAACCCTGTAAGTAAGCATTTCGTGATAAGGACTTACCTGTTCCCAAATTTTTTGGTAAGTTTTTCGGGGATCAAATTTGATATTCAGAAAAAGATACATCTCTTCATCGAAATTTGGATGAACTTTTCCTTGATTTTTCTTATACTGGCTGTAAATAGGCATCAAATATGTGTTCCGCAAAGTTGGAAGGTTATGGTTTGCGCTATCGGGCATGTGCTCGGTAACATATACTTCGCCATAAATGTACATGATGTCGGCTTCGTAATGAACTACACCTTGAGTAAAAGTAGGCCACATATCTTTTTCGGTTTCAAAAACCTTGGTCAACACCAAATTTGGCATAATCTCCACCTGTCCAAAAACCATTATATTTCCTAAAAAAAGAAAAATCAAACTGCTAAATAATATCTTTTTCATCTTATTAAAATTATAATTCATGTTGGTTCTTTTCTCAAAAAAAATATTGAGCCTTCAAATTTAATATTTTATCATTTAAAAAAAAGTATTTTTTAAAATTGCTACATCCAAACCAACAGTTCGTCAAGTCCTTTGCGTTTTTTCACGGGTGGCTCATGGGTTTCGGCATATCCAACCGGAATAATGGCAATTGGTTCCTGATTGGTATTAAGTTGTAATGTTTCACTCAAACCATCTATATCGAAATTACAAACCCAACAGGTTCCTAGGCCCATGTCGGTTGCTTGTAATGTAATATGGTCGATAAAAATTGCTGCATCAATATCGGTATAGTTTTTCATATCGCCCGATCGCTTCCAAGCCATATCCTTGTTGCCTACAACAACTAAAATTGCGGGAGCGCCACTGAGCCAATCGCGATGATAACAAGCTTTTATTTTTTTTAGGCTATCGGGCTGCATAATTGCATAAACGGTGTAAGGCTGGAAATTTACTGCCGAAGGTGCTTTTCGTGCAACTTCAATTATTTGCTCAATAGTTGCTTTGTCTACAGGTTTAGCACTAAACTTACGAACCGAATACCTTGTATTTGCTAATTTTGAAAAATCCATAACGTACAGTTTTTATGTCACATAATTAAAGCTTAAATATACAAAAAAGGGCAGCTACGCACTACCCTTTTTATTTACTTTTTTGTTTTGCGAGCAGCTTCTTGCTGACGCGCCAGGTCCTCGAGACGTTTTTGAAAGCCCGATTTTGGTTTTGGAGCTTTCTTTTTGTTAGCCATTAACTGTGCCCTAACTTTATCTTCATTAACGGTTTGACGAATCAGATAGGTTTGCCCAATTGTAAACACGTTGGCCAAAAAGTAATAATAACTCAAACCTGACGAATAAGAGTTAAGGATGAACATGAAGAACACCGGCATAAAATACATCATATATTTCATACCCGGCATTGCGCTGGTATCTTGTGTTTGCCCTTGAAGACGGGTTTGCAAAATTGTTGTAACAGTCATTAACAAAGTGAAAAGGCTAACATGGTCGCCATATCCAAAGGGAACTGTAAAGGGCAAATTTAAAATCGAATCGTAGGTTGAGAGGTCTTTTGCCCAAAGAAAACTTTCCTGTCTGAGTTCAATTGATCCCGGGAAAAAATAAAACATAGCAATAAGCACAGGGAACTGGAACAACATAGGCAAGCATCCGCCCATTGGGTTAACACCAACTTTTTTGTACAAGGCCATGGTTGCTTGTTGTTTCTCCATGGCTTTATCGGGTGATGTATATTTTTTGTTGATTTCGTCAACCTCGGGCTTCAGTGCTCGCATTTTGGCTTGCGAAACATACGATTTGTAGGTAAACGGGAAAACAATCAACCTGATCATTACCGTTAAAATAAGAATAATGATCCCGAAATTATCGATGTGCCTGCGCAAAAAGTTAAAAACCGGTATAATTAGATACCTGTTAACTTCGCGCACAACCGGAAAACCCAAATTGATCAGTTTTTCCAAATCGTTGCCATGCTCACGCAAAGTTTGGTAATGGTTAGGGCCAAAGTAGAAACTCATATCGTAATTATTGTTTCCCCTTGAATCGAAAGCCAAACCAATATCAGATTTAAAGCCAGCAACAAAATGGTTTTTGTCGTCATATTTTTCCGACTCAACAATAGCATTACTAAACGATGTTTCGGCCATTAAAACTGTAGAGAAGAAAAGCTGCTTGTATCCAATCCATTTAATTGGAGTATTTAAAGTTTCTTTATCGCTTTTGTTCAAGTTAAGGTTGTCGATATCGGCCTCAAAAAACTGGTAATATATTGAAGTGTAACGATCTTCGCCAAATTTCGATGGGCGCTCCTGGCGCGGCACTTCTACATTAAAATTAAAGCTTAGGTAACCAGTATTGGTGTTAATAAGCTCATCCATCCCGTTCATTCTGATATCGTAACCTACAACGTACGAGTTGTGTGTAATTGAATACACATAATCGATGTAACGTCCGTTACCTGCATCGAGGCGTAAAACCAGCTCGCTGCTTTCGCCCGGGTTTTCATTATTGAACTTTATACGGCCTTCGCGCCCCTTAGGTACATCGGGGCCACTAACTTCAACGTGTTTTGTTCCGTTAACCGGTTTGAAAAACAATTCGTCGGTTTTAATGTTGCGGTTTTGAGCAAAAAACGAAAGATTGTGGGTCGATTTTTCGGGTTCGATAAGCAGCAATGCAGTTGAATCGTGCCGCTTGTAATTTTTCAATTCAACCGAATGAATTTTGCCCCCAACCGATGACACAACGACTTTAAGTAAGTTATTCTCGATGATATAAAACTCTTCTTCGCCAACAGCCGAAACGCTGAAATCGCCGTAAAGATTTTTCAATTGATCATTCTCAACATCAACAACATCGGTTTGTTGAGGTAAACTGGCTTCTACAACTTGTTCTTGTTCGTTTTTAAGCTCATTGGCTTCAATGGCCAATTGTTGCTGAACCAATTCTATTGAATCTTGTTTTCGTCTCGCTTCATCGATTTTTTCTTTCGAAGGCTTGTTAATGTAGCTAAAAACCATTAATACTGCAAAAATCAGTACAAGGCCTATGGTTGTATTTCTGTCCATTAATTAAAATTTATGCTGATAAAAAAACTTATTTCTTATTATTGATACATGCTTTTATAAATGCCACAAAAATGGGGCTTGGATTAATTACGGTACTGCTGTACTCGGGATGGTACTGAACTCCTACAAACCATGGATGTCCTTTGAGTTCAACCGACTCAACCAATCCGGTTTCGGGATTAATCCCAACAGGCTCGAGTCCATTATTTTTGAAATCATCCAAGTATTTGTCGTTAAACTCGTACCGGTGCCTGTGCCGCTCAAATATCACCTCGTTTTGATAGGCATCGTAAAGTTTCGAACCTTTCTTTATTTTACAAGAAAAAGCGCCCAAACGCATGGTACCTCCCATATTGGTAATTCCTTTTTGCTCTTCCATTAAATCAATTACAGGGAATTTTGTCAATTCGTTCATCTCGGTTGAATCGGCTCCCGACATTTGCAAAACATTACGTGCAAACTCGATTACTGCAATTTGCATGCCCAAACAAATACCGAGGAAAGGTACATTATTTTCGCGTGCAAAACGGGTAGCTTCAATCTTTCCTTTTATGCCCCTGTGGCCAAATCCGGGTGCAATTAGCACACCGTCGAGGCCTTCAAAAAAACCTGACACATTGTCGGCATTTACTTCTTCGGAGTGAATAAGTTTGAGTTTTACCTTGCACTCGTTAACAGCTCCGGCGTGAATAAATGCTTCGCTAATCGACTTGTACGCATCGGGCAGTTCAACATATTTGCCCACTAAACCAATGCAAACTTCTTTTTTCGGATTTTTTATGCGGCTAAGAAACGAATTCCAAGCTTCCATTTTAGGTTCTTCGCCGGGCTTGATACCGAATTTCTTCAAAACGGTAACATCAAGCTTTTCCTCTTTCATTTTGATGGGCACCTCGTATATGGTAGGCACATCGATTGACTGCACAACTGAGTTGCTATCGACATTGCAGAAGAGTGCAACCTTTTTGCGAATGCTTTCGTTTAAATCGTGTTCGGTACGCAGCACAAGCACATCGGGCTGTACTCCGTTTTCGAGCAATGCTTTAACCGAGTGTTGTGTTGGTTTTGTTTTTAACTCGCCCGATGCGTTTAAAAATGGCACCAAGGTTAAGTGAATAACAATTGCCGATTTACCCAGCTCCCATTTCAACTGCCTGATTGCTTCGATATAGGGTAACGATTCCATATCGCCAACAGTACCACCAATTTCGGTTAAAACGAAATCGAAGTTGCCTTTGCGCCCCAAAAGCCTTATGCGGCGTTTTATTTCGTCGGTTATATGCGGAATAATCTGAACGGTTTTGCCTAAATAATCGCCACGGCGCTCTTTGTTGATCACCGACTGGTAAATACGACCAGTAGTAACATTGTTGGCTTGCGAAGTTGGTGCATTCAAAAAACGTTCGTAATGCCCCAAGTCGAGATCGGTTTCGGCTCCGTCCTCGGTAACGTAGCATTCGCCATGTTCGTATGGGTTTAAGGTACCCGGATCGACATTGATGTACGGGTCGAGCTTTTGAATGGTTACTGAATAGCCCCTGGCCTGTAACAACTTCGCTAACGACGATATTAAAATTCCTTTGCCCAAAGAGGAGGTTACCCCACCTGTTACAAAAATATACTTTGTTGACAAAACACTAATTTTTAAATGGTTAAAAAACAAGCTTCAAAGATAAGGATAAAATGAATGTGTTCATTACCCCAAGCTGCATGTGTTCACTATTATTTAAAATAAACGGCCTGCAATGTTTACAGGCCGTTGTTGGTTATTCGTTCTGGTTATCGATATCATCGATAATGTTGATCTTTTCTTTTAAGTAAGCTATTTGCTCCTCGTTGTTTTTAATTTTGCGTTCAACATCCTTGATCAAGGCTTCGGCATTTTTCGAATTCGAGAAAAAGCCAATGTTGTTTTGCAAAGTAATCAAATCGCTTTCGAGCTGTCGCAATTTACTCACGTATTTATCGCGCTCGGCATACGCCTTGTTGTGTCCTTTCGAGGTATCTTTCCAATCGGTTACTTTCGATTTAAAACGCAACAAGTTGCGGTCGCGGTCATCGACACGTAGTTTATCGAATTGAACATTGATGGCTTCCCTGAACTGTTTTTGGATTTCGTTTTTATTGGCAATGGGCACATGGCCAATATCGGTCCAACGACGTTGGAAAGTACGCAATTTGTCGAGGTCGCTGTTATCCTTGCCACTTGGTTTAAAATTTTGAACTTCGTCGATAAGCTCTTTTTTGAGTTTAAGGTTTTCAACCTGCGATTCGTCAACATTGTTAAAGAATTGCGATTTGCGTTCGAAGAAAGAATCGCAAGCTGCCCTGAAACGTTTCCAAACATTGTCGGAGTGTTTGCGGGGTACCGGCCCAATTTCTTTCCATTTTTTCTGGATGGCAATGAATTCTTCGGTAGTTTTTTTCCAGTCGGTGCTTTCTTTAAGTGCTTCGGCCTGGATGCATAAATCAATTTTTAGCTGTAAATTATTACTTTGAATTTCTTTGTGTTTAGAATAAAACTCCCTTTTCATATCGAAAAAGCGGTCGCAGGCAGTACGAAAACGCTCATAAATAGCATTGTTATCCTTTTTGGGAGCAAAACCAATTGTACGCCAGTACTTTTGCAATTCGATAATCTCTTTCGACTTGGCTTCCCATTCCTTATGGGTTTCAATCGAAGAATTGATAATATCTTCAACTTTTTCGCACAAAGCCGCTTTAGCATCAAGGTTTTTCTTTTGAGCTTTTTTGCGGTTATCGAAAAAGTCTTGGTGTTTTTTATTGATTGCATTGGTAGCATCTTTAAAACGCTCCCAAATTTCTTCTTTTTTATCGGTAGGAACAGGGCCTACTTCGCGCCAACTATCGTGCAATTTTTGCAAAGCATTGAAAGCTTTGATTACCGATGGCTCAACTAAAAGAGCTTCGGCTTTCTCGCAAAGAATAATTTTTTCATCGAGGTTTTTCTTTAAATCGAGGTCGCGAAGTTCTTTATTGATTTTAATATAATCGTAAAAGTTCTCGACATGATGGTGGTAATTTTCCCACATATCCTTAACATTAGCTTGTGGCACCAAGCCAATTTCGCGCCATTGCTGTTGAAGTTCTTTAAACTCCTGAAATGTTTTATTTATTGATTCTTTTCGGTTTACCAAACCTTTTATTTCTTCAATAATTTCGTATTTGCGTTTTAGATTTTCTTCTTTTTCGGCTTCGAACAATTTATTGTATTGGAACTTTTTTTGACGGTACAAGGCCATCAAAGATTTAAGGTCTTCCTCATACGGATCTGATTCGGCTTTAAATTCCTCTTCGTAACCACCTTCAGCAATAAATTTTTTCTTTTGTTCCTGAATTTTAAGCTTATGTTTTTTGTAGAAATTTATTTTAATGGCATCAACCTGAGGATATATTTCCATAAACTCGCGGTTTTCGAGCAAATCTTTCAAAGCGTTAATGAGCTCAACTTCGCTTAGTTTTGAATAATCAACCTCGGGATCCTTCGGTTTGTCATTTTCAGTGTTTTGTGTTTCTGTTTCAGCAAGCTCATCTGTATCGGCAGTTTTTTGCTCGTCAACATTATTATCATTGGCAGCTTCTGCTTTCACTTCAACAGTTTCTTCTTTAGGAGCAACTTCGTTAACGATTGTTTCAGCAATTACTTCATCGTCACTTTCTGTTTCATCGGCAACTGTTTCGGCGTTTGGTTCTGAAGAAGCATCAACTGCAGTTTCAACTGTGTTTTCAGTAGCTGCTTCGTTGTTTTTCTCTTCAGCTTTTTCAAGCGCTGTTTCATTGACCGGGCTCTTATCAAGCTCTTCTTTTTCGGCAGTTTGTTCTGCATTTTCGTTTACATCTTCAGGTTTCATTCCTGAGCGCGTTACCTCGTCCTGAGTTTCTGAGTACATTTTGTCTTTAGGTTCCATTACACAAATATTTGATCCAAATTATTTTATCGAGACATATAACATCTCTTTATTTAAGGTTTACGAAAGTAGCTATTCTAAAATAATACTCAAATATTTTTTTATATATTTTGCAATAT
>DAOSWJ010000008.1:0-25722 GCA_035380005.1 Prolixibacteraceae bacterium
TTCACCCTTAACAGGCTCTATATCGTAAAGCGGATAAACATTAAATAGTTCCATTGTTTTATTTGAATTAGAATGCTGATGGTTTCATGTATAAGCCTGCTTTTTCATCAAGCCCAAACATCAGGTTCATGTTTTGTACTGCTTGTCCTGAAGCTCCTTTCACTAAATTATCCGAAACACTTATGATTAACAACTTGTCTTCGTATTTCACCAAATTTAAAAAGCATTTATTGGTATTTACCACTTGCTTTAGATCCGGATCTTCGTCGAGTATAAATACAAAAGGTTCATCTTTATAATAATCGTTGTAAATTTTTTGTGCTTCATTTAACGAGCCCTTAAACTTTGTATATACAGTTGCATAAATACCTCGGGTATGGTTACCCCTAATTGGAATAAAGTTCATTGCCGATTGGTAAGTTGGCTGTAATTGGTTAAGGCTCTGGTTAATTTCACCCAAATGTTGATGGCTGAAAATTTTATATGCCGAAATGTTGTTGTTTCGCCAACTGAAATGCGATGTACGACTAGGACTTTGTCCGGCACCTGTTGAGCCGGTAATTGCATTAACATGAATTTCGTCGGTAATTAATCCGGCAGCTGCCAAAGGAAGCAATGCCAATTGAATACCGGTAGCAAAACAACCCGGATTAGCAATAAAACCAGCATTTTTAATTTGCTCGCGATTCATTTCGGGCAAACCATAAACAAACTCACCTGCATTAGCTTTCAACCTGAAATCGTTACTTAAATCGATAACCTTTAGCCCTTGGGGCAAGGTGTTTTCGTTTATAAACTCAAGTGATTTTCCGTGACCCATGCAAAGGAAAATAACATCGAGATTGGCAAAATTCAGTTCACCGCTAAACACAAGGTTGGTTTCGCCCAACAAATCTTTGTGTACATCGGAAACTTTGTTGCCTGCATTACTTGTACTATGAATATATTTTACGGCAGCACCGGGATGATTTAGCAATATGCGCAAAAGCTCACCTGCGGTATATCCTGCTCCGCCAATAATTCCTACTTTAATCATTTTTGAAATCATTTGTCAATGGTCATTTTTGAACAAGCAAATTGCCAAAATAATAATCATTGATGAATTAAAATTCCTTATTTACCGAGTTATATACTTTTAACGAGGTGCCTAAAATTTTGGTAAAGCCCTTTACATCATCGGCGGTCCATGCTTTGTTCACTTCGCCATACTCACCAAAGTCGGCTTTCATTAAATCTTTTTCGCTCTCGACACCAATCAGTTGGAAATTATAAGGACGCAATTTGACAAAAACCTTTCCTGTAACATTTTTCTGAGTACTTTCTAGAAAAGTTTCAATATCGCGCATAACAGGTTCGAGATAAAGCGCCTCGTGCAAATACATTCCGTACCAGTTGCCCAATTGGTCTTTCCAGTATTGTTGCCATTTGGTAAGTGTATGTTTTTCGAGCATCTGATGAGCTTTGATAATGATCATAGGAGCAGCAGCTTCAAAACCAACACGGCCTTTAATGCCAATAATTGTATCGCCAATGTGCATATCGCGACCAATAGCCCAAGGAGCTGCAATTTTTTCAAGTGCACTTATAGCATCAACCTTGTTTTCGTAAAAAACTCCTTCAACAGCAATTAGTTCGCCATTTTCGAAATCGAGACTAATTGTTTTTTCGCCGTTTTCGGTTAACTGGCTTGGATAAGCACTTTCGGGCAGAGTTTGTTCCGACTTTAATGTTTCTTTACCTCCAACACTGGTACCCCAAAGGCCAGCATTAATAGAGTATTCCATTTTTTTAAAATCGGCTTCAAAGCCGTGTTCCTTAAGATAGTTAATTTCGTACTCACGTGTTAACACCATGTCGCGTGTTGGCGTTAATATTTTAATATCGGGAGCCAATACATCAAAAGTAAGGTCGAAGCGTACCTGATCGTTTCCGGCTCCTGTGCTTCCGTGGGCTACGTATGCCGCACCTATTTCTTTTGCATATTCAATAATGGCAATTGCCTGAAAAATACGTTCAGAGCTAACCGAAATCGGATAAGTATTATTTCTTAGTATGTTTCCGTACACCATGTAACGGATACATTTTTGGTAATATTGATTGGTTACATCGAGGGCAACATGTTTTTTAGCACCTAATTCGTATGCTTTTTTCTCGATTACCTCAAGCTGCTCATTGCTAAAACCACCGGTATTTGCAATAGCGGTGTAAACTTCGAGACCTTTTTCTTTGGCAAGGTACATTGCACAAAACGAAGTATCCAAACCTCCGCTAAAAGCCAAAACAACTTTATTGTTACTCATAATTCAATATTTTTCAGGATAAAATAAGATATAATTCGGTACAAATTTAAGATGAAAAAATGGTGCCGCAACATAAACTTTACTAACCCAAATACCAATGCTTATTGTACTGCTCTGAAAAAAAAACCAATTACACGACTTCGATGCAAGTACAATTCAAGATAGATTAAAATTGCGAATTACCTAGCCTTGGCTTAAAAAAACGCGGCACCATTTATCTTTAATTTCGTTTAAATAATTTCAATTTAGCTTTCAAAGGCGAAGCATAACCTGCAACTTGCTGTTTCATGCTAAACCATTTTTTTAATGGAACAACCTTACCGTTTTTTGATTCTTCCTGCACGTTTTTAATATTTTCCCACGAAGGGTCAAATATCATTGCTGTGCACAAGCATTTTGTACGTTGTGTTCGCATTAATATATCGTAATTAACACAGCTTTGACAACCCTTCCAAAAATCCTGATCATCGGTCAGTTCGGAAAAAGTTACAGGTTTGTATCCAAGCTCCGAGTTAATTTTCATTACTGCTAAACCGGTTGTTAAACCAAAAAGTTTTGCTTCGGGAAATTTCTTTCTCGACAACAAAAAAGCTTCTTTTTTAATACGTTTTGCCAAACCGGCTCCACGGTATTCAGGGGCAACAATTAAACCCGAGTTGGCAACATATTTATTGTGTCCCCAGGATTCAATGTAGCAAAAACCGGCAAATTTGTCGCCATCGAGGGCAATAATTGCTTTGCCTTCGTTCATTTTTTTAATAATGTATTCGTCGGTTCTGCGAGCAATACCGGTACCCCTCTCTTCGGAGGCACGCTGAATGGTATCGTTTATTTCGGTGGCATAACAAGTATGCTCATCACCGGCTACCATAACTTTAATGTTACTGTTTTCCTTCATTTTAATCTTAAAACAAACGTCCTTTTAAATTGGGCATCACCCTTTCAAGCAATTGATACACATCGGCACGCTCAACCCCTTCGCGCAAAACAACAAAAATGGTATCGTCGCCGGCTATGGTTCCGATTATTTCGAATGGGTTTGCAGCATCGATTATGGCAGCTATACTGCTTGCATAAGCGGGCTTAGTCCGTATCACTGCAATATTCAATGAAAAATCGATCGACAAAAAACCATCGGCCAAAAAATTGGCTCCTCCGCTAAGGTTCAAATTTTCGCGTTGCAACATCTGATCTCCCGGCAACATGTAAAAATACCCGCCCATTGGATCGGGGCTTTTTAAAATCTTCAGCACTTTCAGGTCGCGCGACAAAGTAGCCTGGGTCATATCAAATCCTTCATGTTTTAATAACATAAGCAATTGCTCCTGCCCTTTCACCTTGTTTTCAGCTACTATTTTACGTATAGCAACATGTCGTTGTAATCGCTCTTTCATTAAAATTGTATAAATATACAAACACGATGCAAAAATATTCATTATTTTGATTTCAACAAGATATTTTTTGAGAAAGTTTTATATTTTTGCAGCAGAATTAAATATCAAAAACAATTGCAGTGATCAAAGTCTGTAAAAAAAATAAAAACACGAAGCAAAATGCGTTTAACTGCTCAAGCAGATAGGCGCATTTTTTTTATATAAAAAATTGAAAAATGTCTGAAGCCTTGAAAAAAGTTAGATTAATTCTTGAAGACGGAAGCGAGTTTGTTGGCAAATCGTTTGGCAGTGAAAAATCGGTAGCCGGCGAAGTGGTTTTTTATACCGCCATGGTTGGTTACCCCGAAAGCTTGACCGACCCGTCGTACACCGGTCAGATTTTAGTATCGACCTACCCAATGATTGGTAATTACGGGGTGCCCGAAAAAAGCACAACCGATAAAGTGCACAATTATTTTGAATCGGATAAAATTCATATTTCGGGTTTTATTGTATCCGATTATTCGTTTGAACACAGCCATTGGAATGCAGTTGAAAGCTTAGGCGAATGGCTAAAAGCAAACAATGTTCCAGGACTTTTCGATATCGATACCCGCGCCCTTACCAAAATTTTACGCGAAAAGGGATCGATGCTCGGAAAAATTGTGTTCGACAATGAACCCATCGATTTTTATGATCCCAACCACGAAAACCTTGTTGCAAAGGTAAGTATCGACAAACCCGAAACATACGGCAATGGCGATTACAAAGTTTTATTGGTTGACTGCGGCACAAAAAACAACATTATACGTTGCTTAACCTCACGCGGAGCAACAGTTAAAAGGGTTCCATGGGATTACGACTTCAGCAACGAAACTTACGATGGGCTTTTTATATCTAATGGTCCAGGCGACCCTGCCCTTTGCGATGCAACAGTTAATAACCTTGCAAAAGCACTACAAAAGGACCAACCCATTATGGGCATTTGCTTGGGCAACCAACTTTTGGCACGCGCTGCCGGTGCAAGTACATACAAATTAAAATACGGTCACCGAAGCCACAACCAGCCCGTTTTATTAAAAGGAACCGACCGTTGTTTTATTACCTCACAAAACCATGGATTCGCTATCGACAACAGCACCCTGCCCAACGACTGGGAAGAGCTTTTTGTTAACGTTAACGACAACACCAACGAGGGAATCAAACACAAATCAAAACCCTTCTTTTCAACTCAGTTTCACCCCGAAGCAACCAGCGGGCCTGTCGATACTGAGTTCTTGTTCGATGATTTTATTCAAAACATTGTAAAAAGCAAACAGAAATAAAAAATGAAAAATTTCAAAACACATATAAAAAAGGTTATTGTACTGGGTTCGGGGGCATTAAAAATTGGCGAAGCTGGCGAATTCGATTATTCAGGCTCACAAGCACTAAAAGCCTTAAAAGAAGAAGGCGTTGAGACAGTACTTATTAACCCGAACATTGCAACCATTCAAACTTCGGAAGAGATTGCCGACAAAGTTTACTTTTTGCCGGTAACAGCAAATTTCGTTGAACAGGTAATCATAAAAGAAAAACCGCAGGGAATTTTACTCGCTTTTGGTGGCCAAACTGCTCTTAACTGTGGCGTTGACTTATTCCAACAAGGCATTCTCGAAAAATATAACGTTGAAGTGGTTGGTATTCCGTTACAATCGATAATCGACACCGAAGACCGTGACATTTTTGCTAAAATTCTAAAAAGCATCGATGTAAAAACTCCTGCCAGTATTGCATGTGCCAATATGGACGAAGCCATAGCAGCCGTCGAAACAATTGGCTTTCCAATAATCATTCGTGCTGCCTACACATTAGGCGGACTTGGTTCAGGCTTTTGTTCCAATATGGAAGAGCTCGAAATTCGAGCCAGTAATGCATTCTCGTACTCACCACAAATACTGGTCGAGGAATCGATTAAAGGATGGAAAGAAGTTGAATACGAAGTGGTACGCGACCAATACGACAATTGCATAACCGTGTGTAACATGGAAAATTTCGATCCGCTTGGCATACATACCGGTGAAAGTATTGTTGTTGCACCATCGCAAACACTTACCAATAAAGAATACCATAAATTACGCGAATTATCGATACGCATTATTCGCCGTATTGGAGTAATTGGCGAATGCAACGTACAGTTTGCTCTCGACCCGTTTAGCGAAGACTACCGTGTTATTGAAGTAAACGCCCGCTTAAGCCGCTCTTCGGCTTTAGCATCGAAAGCTACCGGTTACCCGCTGGCCTTTGTAGCTGCTAAATTGGGTATGGGCTACGGACTTCACGAACTTAAAAATTCGGTTACCCAGGTTACCACAGCCTGTTTCGAACCTGCGCTCGATTATGTTGTTTGTAAAATCCCACGTTGGGACCTCAACAAATTCTCGGGCGTTTCGAAACAAATTGGCAGCTCAATGAAATCGGTTGGCGAAATCATGTCGATTGGCCGAAACTTCGAAGAAGCCATACAAAAAGGCTTACGCATGATTGGCTTAGGAATGCATGGTTTTGTTGGCAACACCGACGAGATTACCATCGATGCTATTGAAGAAGAATTGGTAAACCCAACCGACCGACGCATTTTTGCCATTGCCGAAGCCTTTCACAAAGGATACACAGTTGATCAAATATATGAGAAAACAAAAATCGACAGATGGTTTTTGCATAAACTCGAAAATATTTACAAATTACGTTGCGAACTGATTGCTTTCAATAAGCTTGAAGAATTACCCGACGAACTTCTTTTAAAAGCTAAAAAGCTTGGTTTTTCCGACTTTCAGATTGCCCGAAAGGTATTAAAATCGGAAAGCTCAAAAATGCAGCAAAGTGCATTGGCTGTTCGTAATCACCGCAAAAACAGGGGCATTACTCCATTTATTAAACAAATCGACACACTAGCCGGCGAATACCCGGCCATGACCAACTACTTGTACGTAACCTACAACGGAACCGAACACGATATCGAATTTCAACACGACAACAAATCGGTTATTGTATTAGGATCGGGAGCCTATAGGATTGGTTCATCTGTTGAGTTCGATTGGTGCGGGGTTAACGCAGTAAACACCATACGTAAAGAGGGCTACCGCTCAATCATGATCAATTACAACCCCGAAACGGTTAGTACCGACTACGACAACTGCGACCGCTTGTACTTCGATGAGCTAAGTTTTGAGCGCGTAATGGATGTTTACGACCTTGAACTTCCTTTTGGTGTAGTAGTATCAACCGGAGGGCAAATACCCAACAACCTTGCCATGAAGCTCGATGCACAAAACGTGCATATTTTGGGTACATCGGCAAAAATGATCGACAATGCCGAAGACAGGCAAAAATTCTCATCGCTACTCGACCGAATTGGAGTTGACCAACCACGTTGGAGCGAGCTGTCAACCATCGAAGAGATCCATAAATTTATCGACGAAGTAAACTTTCCAGTGCTTATTCGCCCTTCGTATGTTCTTTCGGGCGCTGCAATGAACGTTGTTTCGAACAACGATCAGTTGGAGCAATTCCTTAAACTGGCAGTTAAAGTTTCGAAAGAACACCCGGTGGTTGTTAGTGAATTTATTGAGCAAGCCAAAGAAATTGAAATTGATGCTGTAGCCGATAAAGGCGAAGTGGTTGCTTATGCAATATCGGAACACGTTGAGTTTGCAGGTGTACACTCGGGCGATGCCACTATGGTTTTTCCACCACAAAAACTTTATGTCGAAACAATCAGGCGCATTAAGCGCATTGCTAAAGAAGTAGCCAAGGGGTTGAACATCACCGGCCCATTTAACATGCAACTTTTGGCAAAAGATAACGACATAAAAGTAATTGAATGCAACTTAAGGGCATCGCGCAGTTTCCCCTTCGTTTCGAAAGTTATGAAACTGAACATGATTGAGCTTGCAACCAAAGTTATGCTGGGTGTTCCTTACCAAAAGCCCGACAAATCGCTTTTCGAGCTTGACCACGTAGGGGTAAAAGCTCCTCAGTTTTCATTCCACCGACTGCTGAATGCCGACCCTGTTTTAGGTGTTGACATGAGTTCTACCGGAGAAGTAGCCTGCTTGGGCGACACTTATTACGAAGCAATTCTCAAATCGATGCTTTCTGTTGGTTATCGCATTCCTAAGCAAAACATCTTAATTTCGTCGGGGCCTGCCCGATCGAAACTCGAATTGCTTAAGTCGGCTGCTATGTTGGTTGATAAAGGCTTTAACCTTTTTGCAACCGAGGGAACGTATAAATACTTCAGAGACAATGGCATAGAATGCACCCGACTGCATTGGCCAGATGAAGAAGATAGAAAACCAAATACCATTGATTTTATCAAACAGAAAAAATTAGATTTGGTTATCAACATTCCGAAAGACCATACCCGCAGGGAATTAAGCAATGGCTACCGAATCAGAAGGAATGCCATCGATTATAATATTCCGCTTATTACCAATGCACGTGTTGCCAGCGCATTTATTTATGCTTTTTGCAAATACAAAATTGAAGATCTGGCCATTAAAAGCTGGAACGAATACAAATAGTATTTTACAACTTCAATAGCTTTTTCAATAATAATTGGGATAAGCTAAAAACACTTTAAAAAATCCGGTTAAATCATAATCGGATTTTTTTTGCTTAAAAGTAATTTTAGAGTTGTATTACATACCTATTGTGTAAAAATGAATAATTATGAGCCGTATAGCATTATTTATTGCGATTCTGTTTTTATCAATTTCGTGTAACAAACAAAACGTGCAAGTTTACGAATGGCGTGGTCCGAATCGTTCGGGAAATTACAGCGAAGAAAACAACCTACTTAAGCAATGGCCCGACAATGGTTTAAAAATATTGTGGGAGACCGAAATATTAGGCAATGGCTATGGTTCACCAATTATTTCTTCCGACAAATTATTGGTAATTGGCACAATTGACAGTACAGCATTTCTATTTGCTTTCGACCACTCGGGCAACGAACTTTTCAAAACAGCAATTGGCAACGAATGGGCAATTAATTTTCCCGGTTCGAGAGGCACACCAACTGTTGCCGGAAACATGTGCTATACAATTACAGGTAAAGGAATGCTTACTGCGGTTAATACCGAAACAGGTAATTTAGTATGGCAAAAAAACTTCATTGTCGATTTTAATGGAGAAGTACCCCGATTTGGTTATGCCGAATCACCAATTGTTTCAGACAATATGCTAATTTGTGTTCCCGGAGGCCCCGAAAACAATGTTGTTGCTTTAGACCGTATGACTGGCGAACTAGTTTGGTCGTGTAAGGGCAAAGCCGAACGATCGGCATATAATTCGGCCGCCCTGTTCGAAATGGGCGACAAAAAAATTATTGCTGCTTTTTCGGCTTACCACCTAATGGCAATCGATGCAAAAAATGGTCAGTTACTGTGGGTACACGAGCAAACCAATACCCCTGTCGAAAAACGCGAACCGGGCACAGGCGACACACATGGCAATACTGTAATTTTCGAAAACCCGATGTTATACTATGTTGAAGGTGAGGGTAATTGTGCTGTTGCACTTCAAATAGCAACCGACGGACTTTCGTACAAACAAATTTGGACCAACAAAGATGTGAACAATTACATGGGAGGCATTGTACTGATTGACAATACCATATACAGTTGTGCCTTTTCGAAAAACACATTGGTAGCCATTAATGCAAACAACGGCGAAATTGTATCGAGCGAAAAACTAGGCCGCGGTGCATTAATCGCAGCCGACAGCATGTTGTATTATTACAATCAACGTGGTGAAGTTCACTTAATTGATTACAGCAACAAACAACTCAATAGCATATCAAATTTCAAAATAACAAAAGGGAGCAACGAACATTTTGCACACCCGGTAATAAACAACAAAGTTTTGTACATAAGGCACGGCAATTACTTTGGTGCTTTCGATATCGGCACTCAAGCTCCCTTCGAACTTTAGTTTTTTTGTTTAATTAAGAACCGATATTGTAAATACTTATTCTCGTTTTTAATTATTTTAGCGCAGTTTGCTTTTGGGCAATTATGGTAAAAGCATTACCTTTATTCTGTTTCAAATGCGACTGGTTTATGAGGAAAAGCTTACAAATAATTCTTTCAATTGTTTTGTTATTCACACAATCGTGCGATTTTGCTGAAATAGCCACCGTTCGAAAAGTTTCGTTTGTTTCCAATGGCACTTACCTGCTTCCGCTTGCTTATGGCGACATTAAAATGCAAACAGTTTTCGACGTATCGGGGCTTTCTGATATTAATTTCATTGCCGATAGTGAGGGTTACTATAAAGCCAATAAAATAATTGAAGAATTTAAAATGGAAGATACCTTATCGTTTAACAACGATGTAATTGAAACACTCTCCCATTTTCAATTACGTATTGAAACCGAAAACAGAATACCTCTGGAATTAAAACTCGAACTTATTTTTTACGACTCACTTGTTAATACAAAACTCGGCTCTCCTATTGATATCTTTTTAGTTGCACCACCCAAAATGAACGAACAGGGAAAAGCTATTGCAAGTACAAACAATGTCGAAATTATTGAACTAAACGCCGAGCAGATAGAAGCTTACCAGCAAGCATCGTTCATTTTTTACAAAATCGATTTCAGCCTGCCACAAACCAATAGCGACAAAATCATGCTCCACCCTTCCGATTTTTTAACCATTAACATTGGAACCATTGTTAAACTAAACAAACCCCAAAACGAAGAGTAAATTTTATATGAGAAAAACATATTCAATATTTCTATTTATAATATTCTGCATCGGATTTTACAACCAGGTTCTTTCGCAGGAAATCAACCTGTTATATAACCTTCGAAATACACCACAAGCCAACCTGTTAAACCCTGCACGTATTAACCACAACTCAAAAGTTACCATCAACCTTCCCTTCACATCGGGTTTCGACTTTAAACTGCAAAACACGTTTTCGATTTCCGACTTTTTCAGTATCGAAAACCAAACTGCCATTTTTAATTTTGAGAACCTGCAAAACAGCATTGGCAACGATAGCTATTTTAGTCAAACATTCGGTATGCCATGGGTACATGTTGGGGTAAGATTTAATGAAAATATGGTTTCATTTTCGATTACCGAGCAACAACTTTTCAGAACAAGCACCAACCGACAACTGATACAACTGATTAATGAAGGCAACCAAGCTTTTGTTGAAGAGCCTTTCAAAACCTATTTCGACTTGAATTTATTGCATTACAGGGAATATGCAGCAGGATATACGCGGCAATTACTGCCCGAACTTTCGGTTGGTGGCCGTGTAAAGCTTCTTACAGGCATTGCAGCTATCGACATAAAAAAGCTGAATATCGAACTTCACACAGGCAGCAACCTCGAATATCTCCGGTTTATGGTCGATGGTGAATACAACCTTAGTTTGCCTATAAACATCAACAATATTTCCGACATAGCCAATATTAAGCCATTAGCCTATTTTACAAACGGTTCGAATATAGGAACAGCAATCGATTTAGGAGCTTCGTACCGGCCGATACCTGAACTTGAACTTTCGGCAAGTATAATCGACCTTGGTTTTATACGCTGGAAAACAAATGCAACTAATATTACCCATAGTGGCTCATTTACCTGGCGGGGTTTGTACATAAATCAGTTTTTTGAAAAGCCTCAAATCATTAATAATGAAGAGATACCAGAAATGAAACCCCTTGAACAATTAGGCGATTCGTTAAAAGAAATCTTCGACTTTAATGTTCAAGAGAAACCATTTTCGACAGGAATGCCTACCAAACTATTTATATCGGGTGAATATACGCTTGACGAAACATTCAGCGCATCGCTTACCAACCAATTATTCATTTACAACCATCAGCTTACCAACGCATTAACATTAGCTGGCAACTTAAAACTGGGAAATGTTTGGGCATTATCGGCAGGCTATTCAATTATTGAACGCTCGTACAATAACTTAAGTTTAGCAACATCGCTCAAGCTTGGGCCCTTTCAGTTTTATGCAGCTACAAGCAACATTCTATCGATGCGGATTACCCAAACATCGAACTTTAGCATACGTTTTGGTATGAACTTTATGTTTGGAAAAATTGAGAATTAAACAGAAGGTTCAAAGAATTTACTACACATTAAATCTGAAGTGCATAATATCGCCATCCTGCACAACATACTCTTTCCCTTCGATAGCAATTTTACCGGCTTCGCGACAAGCAGCTTCTGAGCCCAAACGCACATAATCGTTGTATTTTATTACTTCGGCACGAATAAAACCCTTTTCGAAATCGGAATGGATAATGCCTGCCGCCTGTGGTGCCTTAATTCCTTTGGTAAAGGTCCAAGCACGGCTTTCGTCGGCACCTGTAGTGAAATATGTTTGTAAGTTAAGCAATTTGTAAGCTGAATGAATAAGCTTGTTAACCCCTGGCTCAGCAAGCCCAAGATCTTCGAGGAACATTTGCTTTTCCTCGTAGGTTTCCAATTCAGAAATATCGGCTTCGGTTGCGGCTGCAATGACCAAAATTTCGGCATCTTCGTTTTTAACAGCTTCACGAACAGCATTAACGTAATCATTACCGTTTTTTGCCGAACCTTCGTCAACATTACAAACGTACATAACCGGTTTATCGGTTAGTAAAAAGAAGGTTTTTGCTATTTCGCGTTCGCTTTCGGTAAGCTCAATGGCACGAACCGATATACCTTGCAATAACGATTCTTTGATTTTATTGGCTACCTCGAAAGTTTTTTTGGCTTCTTTATTGGTAGCATCCTTCATTTGTTTTTGTGCTTTTACAATGCGGTTTTCGATTGTTTCGAGGTCTTTCAACTGCAATTCGGTATCAATTACTTCTTTATCGCGAACAGGGTTCACCGATCCGTCAACATGGGTAACATTATCGTTATCGTAACAACGCAACACGTGTAAAATTGCATCGGTTTCGCGTATGTTGGCCAAAAACTGGTTACCTAGCCCCTCGCCTTTGCTGGCGCCTTTTACCAAACCGGCAATATCAACAATTTCGACTGTTGTAGGAATCACTTTTTTGGGATTATCAATCTCAGCCAGTTTAATCAAACGTTCGTCGGGAACAGTAATTACACCAACATTGGGTTCGATTGTACAAAACGGAAAGTTTGCCGATTGTGCTTTTGCACTCGATAAACAATTAAACAAAGTTGATTTACCTACATTGGGTAATCCTACAATACCGCATTTTAAAGCCATAACTAAAATTGTATTTTTTTGAGCTTGCAAAAATAGCTTTTTTGATGAATATACTTACTGCCGGCAAAAAGCTTTAGGTAAAATCTGCAACAAATTAACCATTATTGCTTTTTATATACACATCGTGTTGAGGGAAAGGAATTGTAATATTGTTTTCCCTGAATTTTTGATCGATTTTAAAACGAATTTCACTTTTTGTATTTTCAACGATGAACGATTTTCGTGTCCAGAAGAAAAGCCTGAAGTCGAGCGACGAGTCGCCAAAATTTTCGAAGCGAACAAAAGGCTTTGGATTATTTTCGACATGCTTAACTTGATCGGCACATTCGAGCAAAACTTTTTCGACCAAACGAATATCGGAGCCATAAGCAACACCAACAGCAACATCGAAACGAGTTTTCTCATCGAGTGTGCTCCAGTTGACCACATTGTCGGAAGTAAATTTCGAATTAGGCACAATCAGCATAATATTATCGCGATTTCGAACTTTTGTTGTGCGAAGGCCAATATCGGTAACCTCACCCACTACATCGCCAACCTGAACCACATCGCGCACTTTAATTGATCCATCAAAAAGAATTATTATTCCAGAGAAGAAATCGTTGAAAATATGTTGCAATCCGAAACCAACACCCACCAACAAAGCCGAAATTGAAGCAATAAAGAAAGTTATTTTAACGCCAAGGGCTCCAATACCAACCATTATTCCACCAATCCAAATCAAATAGGTAATAATTTGTAATAGCGAATGGCCTTTACCGGCATCGAGTTGGTCGCGTTCAATTTTCCGGTTCATTAAAAAATCGACAAACAACACTATCAACCTTACAATAAAAACAATAACAACAAATAGAAATATCTTTTGAATGGTTATGGTAAGCTTATCTCCCGAATAAATCACATACGAAAAAAAACTTTGTGTATCGAAATTTTGAAAACGCAAGATGAAAATAAGTCCAAAAATCCAGATAAAATAATTAACTGAACGAACAATTAACTTTTTGAGTTTGGGACCAAAATGATCGAGTATTTTTCGACGACGCAAGTAATAGCCTGAAAAAGTGCTCATTAATATCAAAACAACAACAGCAAACAACAATACGAACGTTTGACTAAATGTAAGTTCAAAATCGCCAAAGCTTATCAATATTTGTTGCCCAAACTGCTTCAGTTTTTCCATAATTCATTAACTATTAAACGTATCTTCGATTAATTTTGGCAGCTCAATGGCCTTTACATCTTCCTTAAGCTTGCCGTTAAATGCATACGAAATGCTACCGGTTTCCTCCGATACTATAATTATTTGTGCATCGGTAGCTTGCGACATGCCCAAAGCAGCACGGTGACGCAAGCCAAGTTTCTCGTTCTTCATTTTTCGGTTACTTACCGGTAACACACAGCGAGCAGCTTTAATGGTATCGCCCTGAATAATCATTGCCCCATCGTGCAAGGGTGAGTTTTTGAAGAAAATAGTTTCGATTAAAGCTACCGACACCTCGGCATCAATCACTTCGCCGGTTTCGATGTATTCCCTCAACTCGGCTTTATTGGTAATTACAATAAGCGCCCCGGTTTTCGATTTGCTCATTATTTCGCAAGCAGCAACAATTTTTTTAACCTGTTGATTACTAATTTTATGCGAATTACCATTAAACAAACCATCAATATTAAAACCTTTATTTAACAAATTGTATTTGGTACCAATTAACAGGAAAAATTTTCGAATTTCTTGTTGAAATACTACCACCAGAGCCAATACACCTGCAGCAATTACCTGCCCCATAATATTGCCCATCAGCTCCATATTAAGACCTTTTACAACAATCCAAGCAATGTAAAAAAAGAATATCCCTAAAAAAATATTAAAAGCAGCCGTTCCCTTAATAGCCAAATACAGCCTGTAAAGCAAATAAGCTACCAGCAAAATATCAATTACATCGAGTATGCGAACTGTAATAAAAGCTTGTATCATTGAGCAAATTCTTTAAGTTTTTCATATATGCTAACAGCTTCAACAGCAGCAACAACATCGTGAACCCTCAAAATTGATGCACCAGCTTGCAAGGCCAAAGTGTTCAGCACTGTGGTTCCGTTCAAACTGTGTTGGGAATCGTGCCCCAATAGTTTGTAAATCATCGATTTTCGGGAAACACCTACCAACAAAGGTAATTCAAAAAAACGAAAAGCATCGAGGTGGTTAAACAACTCGTAATTGTGTTCAAGTGTTTTACCAAAACCGAAGCCGGGATCGATGATTACATCCGACACGCCAAGTTCGTGTAAACGATAAACCCCTTCGCTTAATGTTTTAATTACTTCTTTAGTTACATTGCTGTAGCTTGGTTTGTTTTGCATATTTTGAGGTGTACCTTGCATATGCATCAGCACATAAGGAACTTTAAGCCGGGCAACAGTTTCGAACATCATTTCATCGAGCTGTCCACCCGATATATCGTTGATAACCACATCGCCAATTTGCTGCACAACAGTTTCGGCCACTTCGGCTCGGAAAGTATCGATTGAAAGCACTATATCGGGAAACATTTTTCGCAAAGCACTTAGTACAGGCAACAATCGATCAAGTTCAATTTTGGCACTTAACAGGTCGGCTCCTGGGCGAGTAGAACAAGCGCCAACATCAATAATATCGGCTCCTTGCTCAATCATCGACACGGCATGCCCAACAGCCTTATCAACATCGAAAAAACGACCACCATCGAAAAACGAATCGGGTGTTACGTTTAAAATACCCATTACCAAAGCTCGTTCGGTTGAGAGCAATTGTCCATTGTACCTAATCGTATTTTTGGACTTGAAATATTTTTTATCTTTTGGGTTTACAATCATATTATTACCTGAAACAACATAAAAATGCATAGCAAAACTACAATAAAACAAGCTTAAATAAACCTTTTTTTTCTACTTTTACAAAATTCGAGATATTTATTGTAAACAAGTATTTATTCAGAAATCAAAATATGCAAAAAACCAACGAACAATACGATCACGTAATAGAAATTTGCCGTGGAATTTTCGAAAAGAAAATGAAAGACTATGGCATTGCCTGGCGCATTTTACGGGCAACTTCGATGACCGATCAAATTTATATAAAAGCGCAACGCATAAGAAGTATTGAAGAAAAAGGAACGCAACAAATCGACGACGATATCAGATCGGAATTTATTGGCATTATCAATTATTGCTCAATGGCGCTCATTCAACTTGAGCTGGGGCCATCGGAAACCGAAGATTTAAACCCCGATGAAACGTTAAATAAATACCTTGGCTACCTGCAAACTGCAAAAGCACTAATGATGCGCAAAAACCACGATTATGGCGAAGCTTGGCGAAACATGCGAATCAGTTCGTACACCGACTTAATTTTAATGAAACTCAAGCGAACCAAACAAATTGAAGACAATATGGGCAAAACAATTGCTTCGGAAGGCATAGATGCCAACTATCTCGACATGATCAACTATGCTGTTTTTGCCATGATCAAAATTGAATTTGAATAAAATATTAAAAGATGAAAATAATCAGAGAATTCTCAAGGGTTATACTAGGTATTACCTTTATTTTTTCAGGTTTTGTAAAAGGAATCGACCCGCTGGGATCAACCTATAAGTTCATCGATTACTTTACCGCATTTGGTACCGATTGGGCAAACAAACTGGCCTTTTTTCTTTCGATATTATTATCGGCAGTTGAATTTGGTATTGGTGTAGGTTTGCTTTTCAATTACCGAATGAAAATTTTCTCATGGCTGGTTGTATTGTTTATGGGATTCTTTTTACCTTTTACACTATGGATAGCCATTGCCAACCCCGTGCACGATTGTGGCTGTTTTGGCGATGCATGGGTGTTAAGCAATTGGCAAACATTTTACAAAAATATTGTTTTGGGTGTGTTGGCAATCGTTGTTTTCTGGCAACGACAAAACTTTATCAACAATTATAACATTCATTTCCAAAATACCTATTTTATTTTTTTTATGCTGGTTTTTGGGTTTGCTCAACATTGGTCGTACAACCACTTGCCCATTTTCGATTTCAGACCATATAAAATTGGCAGCAACATTTCAGAAGGAATGATTATTCCCGACAACGTTGAGCTTGACCAATACAAAACACAGTTCATTTACCGAAATAAACAATCGGGCAAAGAAAAGAAATTTAACGAAAAGAATTATCCATGGCAAGACACAATCAACTGGGAATATGTCGATTCGAAAACTATCCTGGTAAAAAAAGGCTTTGAACCGCCGGTAAAAGATTTCACCATTGAAAACGAATATGGCGAAGATGTAAAAGACTACTTTTTGTTTGACCCGAACTACACTTTTATGCTAATATCGTACGATTTGGATAAAGCAAATACCCGCAAACAGGAAAAAATAAACAATTTCGCACGCCAGGCTATGGATAAAGGTATGCACTTTATTTGCTTAACCTCGTCGCCACAAGAACAAATCGAAGCTTTTAAGCAAGAACATCATGTACCATACGATTTCTTTTTCTGCGACGAAATAACCCTTAAAACCATTATTAGGTCAAACCCGGGATTATTATTTACACAAGAAGGTACAATAATCAATAAATGGCACTGGAAAGACGTTCCAAAATTCGAAAAAGTAAAATATTAGTCATACATAATGAAACACCGCACTTGCCCAAACTGCCAATACAAATATTCATTAAAGGAATATTACCGTATAGGATTTTTGAAAATGTTTAGTCCCAAATGGCGTTGTAAAAAATGCAATGCCTTTTTAACATTTCATGCAGGTCGTCGTACTTTTCTTATATTCATCACAATAATGCCCATTGCTTTTTCATCGGCCATTATTCCATTTATAATGAAATACCTGCAATTATCAATTATTTGGAGCATTGTAATATTTGCTGTGTTGTTCTTTTTTTGGATTTTATTTATATTCAGTTTTGAAAACTTCGAACAAACTGATGATCAAGAACAATAGCAACGATAATATAAAAAAAACGTTTGCAACAACTTGTTCCAAACGTTTTTTCAGGTGATCCTGGCGGGGTTCGAACCCACAACCTGCGGCTTAGAAGGCCGCTGCTCTATCCAGTTGAGCTACAGGACCATTTCGCTATCTATAAAAACCATGCTTTTTATTTAGCGGCTGCAAATATAAACAACAAAACTTAAAAACTGATAATTTTGGGCTTGTTAAGTAATAAAAATTGTCAACCAAATGTTCGAACATTCGCCCCAACTTGACATAAATGCTTACTTTTTGAGCGAATTCGCCCTGCTTTCGATCAAATATTTTACATTTGCCACTTCAAAAATTTAAAAATATTGTAAAAATGAAAGCATTTGTATTTCCCGGTCAGGGAGCTCAATACCCCGGAATGGGCAAAGACTTGTACGAGAATTCGGCAATTGCCAAAGAGTTGTTCGACAAAGCCAACGAGATTCTTGGCTTCGAGATTACAAAAATAATGTTCGAAGGTACAGCCGATGAACTGAAACAGACCAAAGTAACCCAACCTGCTATATTTTTGCATTCGGTAATTTTGGCAAAAGTATTGGGTGACGAATTTAAACCCGAAATGACAGCCGGTCATTCATTGGGCGAATTTTCGGCCTTGGTTGCTGCCGGTGCCCTTTCGTTCGACGATGGTTTAAGGCTAGTATCAAAACGTGCATTGGCCATGCAAAAAGCATGTGAAGCACAAGCATCGACAATGGCTGCTATTGTTGGCCTCGATGACCAAAGCGTTGAACAAGTATGCAAAGAAACCGAAGGAATTGTTGTGGCTGCAAATTACAACTGCCCAGGGCAATTGGTTATTTCGGGAGCTGTTGATGCAGTAAATTCGGCTTGCGAAGCCCTTAAAGCAAAAGGAGCAAAACGTGCATTGGTTTTACCAGTTGGAGGCGCCTTTCATTCACCATTAATGGAACCCGCACGCGAAGAGCTGGCACAAGCTATCGAAAATACAAATTTTAAACAACCTGTGTGCCCAATTTACCAAAACGTTGATGCCCAACCACAAACCGATCCGGTAAAAATTAAGCATAACCTTATTGCTCAACTTACCGGCCCTGTACGATGGACACAAACCGTTGAAAATATGATAGCCGATGGCGCCCTTTCGTTTACCGAACTCGGCCCCGGCAAAGTACTTCAGGGTTTGGTTGCCAAAGTTAACCGCGAAGTACAAACGAATGGTTACGATAAATTACCTGAATAAATAATATTTAACCATACATAAGGCCTGTTGTATTCATTTAAAATACTACAGGCCTTTTTTCTTTATTAATTTATTTTATCAGTTGCGTACAACAAAACGTTCACTAATACTTTTCCCTTCGGCGTTCATAGTTAAAACGTAAACACCTACAGGCAAATGTAAGCCCGGAAATACCTCTTCGTATATACCGCTGCTCTGTTCTTCTTTTTCAAAAGTAAAATAAAGTTTTCCTGCTAAATCAACTATACTGAATTGCAAGAGCATAGGCTGATCGATACTGAACTGCAAGTTCAACAAACTGTCGTTACCGTTAAAGTAAACATTTTGTAAACTAAATTCGTTTTTAATAATCTCGGCAGCAAAAGTATGTACTGTTAAATCGGGCGATCCAGCTTCGTGCCAGGCATTGTAAAACATTGTTGAAAATGCAACCGAAGCATCGTTAAAAAGCTTATTCGTAAAATGTTCGGTTGTATCCCACATTGCCGACAAATAAGCCGACGACGAAGTATTTGCATCTATTGTTTTTGCATAATTATCGGCAATTAAAATTGAATCGACATAAGGATAACATTTATACATATAATTAAAAACATAATCACGCACATCGGTCAATAATTCAATTTCAACAGAATCAAACTGAATTTGAGCAATATACCTGTTAATCATCGACGATTCGTAACGCGAATGAATACCCTTATTACCAGTTAATTGACCGTTATAATTTGCTGTTAAGTGTAAAGGCATGTGCCCATCGGCAACATAATGGCTCAAATCGGCAGCCAATAAAACAGCTTTATCGAAATCGGGCCGAGCAAAAGCAGCTACCAACGAATCGTAAGTAATCAAAGTAGCCCAAGGCAAAGTTCCTTGTTGTTTAACAAAGCTTTCGCCATACAAAACTACAGCGCTATCGTAATAATGCGGAACAAAACCAAGGCTGTCGAACCCTGGATAATTATCCATATCGATATAATGCTTGATACCTTCAGTATCGTCCCACGATTTACGTTTGTCGGCATCGCCAGAGTGCATGGCTATAACTTCAATCCACTCTTTTAATTGCTCCATACTGTGATGAAATGAATTCTCAGCTCCTTCGCTTATCGATTTGTGACCGGTGAAACCCCACGACGACAGCATCAACCAAGTAACAACTGCAATAGTAAACCCAATGCTATTTTTAAAGTTTTTATTCATCGTTATATTTAAATTTAAGCGGCAAAGAAAGCATTTTGCTTACATTATAAAAGTGATAAAAATTACTCCATCAGAATAATTAATCCTATTTCAAAACATTTTTATCAAAAATCAAACATTTTCATCAAAAACTTTATTTAAAAAAAGACATTTAGGTATTAAATAATAACATATTGATTCTACAAATCTTCCATTATTGCATTACTTTTGTTGATAAGTATTACTTACAGTTTTGCTCAAACCCAAAACTTTGGAATTGCTATTAAAGGATCTACAACCGGCTACGGTGGCGATTTGGTTTTCCAATTTCACGAAAAAATGAGTGCAAGAATTGGTGTTGACCACATGAAATTATCGTTCCCGTTCGAATTTAAACAAGACGGAATTGACTACAGTGCCAATGCAACCAATAGAACAGGAACGATTTTGACTTTATACGATTACCACATTGCTAAATACGTTTTTGCATCGGCAGGTGTTGGTTTTAATAATTTTAACATCAACGCATCTGGCGCAGCAAATAGTAGCCTTCCATGGGGCGATATCGAAATTCCTGCCGAAAAAATTGGCACTTTTGTATTCGATATTAAGCCAAAGATGCGCTTATCGCCCTATTTAGGCCTTGGTATTGGACGCACACTCGGCCTCTATAAACTTGTTGGTTTCTCTTTCGAGGCTGGCACTTTTTTTCAAGGAGCTCCCGATATATCAATTGAATCGGACGGCTTATTGGCTCCGACATCGGACCCCGACCACGGGCAAGAAACACTGATTGAAGGACAGTTGAAACAATACTATCTTTATCCTGTTCTGAAACTAAACCTATCATTTAAAATTGTAAGCTTCTAAAAAATAAAAAAGTATGGTTAAAATCAATGTTGTCCGGTTAAGCAAAAACTATTTGTAAAGATTGCTTCGCCGTGCTCGCAATGACTTCATTATGTGCTTATTAGCGGTGTGGGAGGGGATTGATTGGCGGCTTCGCCGCCAACCAACCCCCTCCCACACCTAAATGCAATTAAAGCCACGTCATTGCGAGCTTTGCGAAGCAATCTGAAATTTTAACCGGACAACAATGGGTTAAAATATTAAAATCGGCTAAAATACTGGCTTTTATAGCAGTATCTTTACTCGTCAACACAAGTTGCAGCAATCTTTTCGATAATCCGATGCGAGACAAAGAAACTGGCGAAGATTTGCCATTTCTTTTGCTCGATCAGAACTTTTTTGACACTAAATTAATGGTGCATTTAATTGATGCTCAAACCGGCAACGAAATCAACAGCGACATTATCGTTTACCTCACCGGCGACGACAGCCAAAAAGTTGTCGATTTCAATGGCAAACGTAACGAAAGCTATCAGGTAAACAATGGATATTTCGAAGTTGCAATTAATCCCTCGGTTGTTCCAAGTGTCGATGCTCCCGTAAACCTTGTGGTTTATGCCAATTCTGAAAATTACAGTTGGTATTCGCTTCCTACCGAAGTATCGATAGTGCAAAGCGGCTTAACCGATGTGGTTGTTACAATGTACAGTCAGGACAGTGAGAATCTAGAAGAAATTGAAGAAGATGTTTTCATGAACAGTTTCAGCTCACAAACAAGTATTTTAAAATCGGCCAACATAGTTATCCCGTTTGCTTATTCGGTAAATACCAACAAAAAAGGAGCCTACATTAACAAATACGATCAAGTTAAATACATGCTTGGTTACTATGTTTATTTCCACGTACAACCTAAATTTTTCAACACAAATTACGAAAGAGTGAAGCTTACTGCAAAAAACTATACAGGAAACGACCTCAACAATTATGGTTTTTTTGGCAGTTATTTTGATAACAATAATATAAAAACGATCAACCAGTTGCAAACCAATTTGGATAACAGCAACATCAAAAACTTTATGTTTTACGGTGCAACAAAAGAAAACATATAGAAGTGCTCGTCGGTATTTAAAGTTAATATTACTAAAGAAGATCAAAAGCCGGGCTCGGCAAAATTTTATTACAAGATGGTATTCTCGAACGGATCGAGCAAAACAGGCTATATTTCAGCAAATTTTCCTGTAACCGACAGTAAAACAAAGCAAGAAACATATACCAAATCGGTTTACATTACATCGATATATTATCCGGCTGGCAATAAAAGCACAACTTTTGAAATATACCACGATGCCCAGTACGAATTCACTTCGGATACAAAGCAAACATACAACAATGGCCCATGCGGCGAAAGCTTCGATATTGGCATCAAAACAAAAACCGACTTAAAGCCATACAAAATAATTGCAACCATTGGCTGCAAAAACACACCGGGTGTTGCAGCAGCGCCGTCAATTTCGGGTAAGTTTAACGAGAAAGGAAAAACCGAAAAAACCAATTTTGTTTTTAACGGTGGCGTTTGTGTATTGCAATTAAAAGAGAATACCGATTACACTATTGAAGCAAAATACAACAAGACAAGTGTTCAATTCGATTTCACAACTGACAAATCGAAAATAAACGAAGTAATAGCACTTGCATTACAGAAATTCACCGAACTCGAAAGTATCAATATTTCATTTGGAGAAGAGCCCAAAAACGGCAACCCGCAAAACATTAATGTTTCGGTAGTTTACAAACAAGAACACTGCCCATTGCAATAATCAACATACTTAACATTTGGCAAGGTTGTAAATAATTTATTTACAGCCTTATTTTTTGCATACAAATTTTGAAGCTCAAAGTGGCAATAACGTAAAATGTTTTACATTTGTGACGCAAACATGCCTTAAGCAACAATTTTTTATTTTATGCTACACGAAAATCTGGTAATCATACCAACTTATAAAGAAAAAGAAAACATTGAAAAGATTATTCGCTATGTTTTTCAGCTAAGCACTGAATTTCACATACTTATAATTGACGACAATTCTCCCGACGGTACAGCCAACATTGTAAAAGAATTGATGAAAGAGTTTGTTGGCAAGCTTCATTTGGTTGAACGACCCGGAAAATTGGGTTTGGGCACTGCCTACATTACCGGTTTTAAGTGGGCACTTGAAAACAACTACAGTTACATTTTCGAAATGGATGCCGATTTTTCGCATAACCCTGATGATTTATCGAGGCTATACGAAGCCTGTAAAAATGGTGCCGATATGGCAATTGGATCACGATATTCGATAGGAATAAACGTTGTTAACTGGCCGCTTAAAAGGGTACTTATGTCGTATTTTGCATCGCTTTATGTACGAATAGTAACCGGAATGCCTGTACACGACTCAACTGCCGGCTTTGTTTGTTACACCAACAAATTGCTCAAAACCATCGATCTCGATAATATTCGAATGAAAGGCTATGGTTTTCAGATTGAAATGAAATATACAGCATGGAAACACAAAGCCAAAATAAAAGAAGTTTCCATAGTATTTATCGACCGGCAAGAAGGCACATCGAAAATGAGCGGAGGTATTTTCAGCGAAGCCCTTTTTGGTGTTGTCAAAATGAAATGGCGCAGTTTATTTAAAAAATACAACAGAATATCGGCATAAATGAACAGCTCCGCTACCGGGGCTGTTTCTTTTAATAAAATTGTATGGTATGAAGACACTCATAAAAAATGCAACAATTGTAAACGAAGGCAAAACATTCAAAGCTTCGGTTTTGATCAACAACGATATTATTGAGCAAATAATTACCGATGGCGCCCTGCCACAGTGCGACCAAACAATCAACGCCGAAGGACTAATGCTTTTCCCCGGCGTAATCGACGATCAGGTGCATTTCAGAGAACCGGGTTTAACCCATAAAGCTGATATTTATACCGAATCGAAAGCTGCTGTTGCTGGTGGCATCACTTCGTTTATGGAAATGCCCAACACCAATCCACAAACTGTAACCATCGATTTATTAGAGCAAAAATTTGACAAAGCCGCCGAAGTTTCGTTAGCCAACTTTTCGTTTTACATTGGTGCAACCAACAACAATATTGATGAAGTATTGAAAACCGACCCGACAAAAGTTTGTGGTATAAAATGCTTCATGGGCTCATCAACCGGCAATATGTTGGTTGAAGGCGAAGGCCTGACCACTCTTTTCAAAAATGCACACATGTTGGTTGCTACGCATTGCGAAGAAGAATCCATAATAAAAGCCAATACCGAAAAGTATTTTCAAAAATATGGCGAAGATGTGCCAATTGAATGCCACCCAAAAATTCGAAGTGCAAAAGCCTGTTTCCAATCCACTTCGAAAGCAGTTGAGCTGGCAAATAAATACAACACACGGCTACATGTACTTCACCTTTCAACTGCCATTGAACTCGATTTGTTTGCAAAAGGCGACATTAGCAACAAAAAAATAACCAACGAAGTATGCGTTCACCATTTATGGTTCGACGATAACGACTATGCAAAAAAAGGTTCGTTAATAAAATGGAACCCTGCCGTAAAAACAGAACACGACAAGCACTCGCTACAAAAAGCATTGCAAACCGGCCTTATCGATGTAGTTGCTACCGACCATGCCCCACATACTATCGACGAAAAAAACAATACCTATTTCAAGGCACCTTCGGGAGGCCCCCTTGTTCAACACTCGTTGGTAGCTATGCTCGAGATGGTTAAAAACGGCATCTTCACCTACGAATTAGTAGTTGAAAAAATGTGCCATCACCCTGCAATTATTTTTAATGTAAAAAACAGGGGCTATATACGTGAAGGATACAAAGCTGATTTGGTGCTTATTTCGGCAAATAATAACTGGGCAGTTAACCAATCGAACATTTTGTACAAATGTGGTTGGTCGCCTTTCGAAGGACAAAGCTTTAGCCACAAAATTGTGAGCACGTTTGTAAACGGCAAAAGAGTTTACAACAATGGAGAATTTAACGAAACACAAAAAGGCGAGCGCTTACAATTCGACCGATAAAAATTTATACCGTAAAAATTAATTGGTCGAATTTGTTTTAAAAAAGCCAATCATTTTTTTCAATTTATGTGCTTCGTCGGTAAGTAATGTTGAACTGTTAGCCATTTCTTCCGAAGTTGAAGCATTACGCTGGGTAGCAATGTTCATGTCCTGAATAGCATTATTAATTTGAGCAACACCGGCATTTTGCTCAATGGTTGCCCTGTTAATCAAATCGACCAATTGTAACGTTTTTTCCATGTCGGGAACAATCTCATCGAGTAAAGCTATAGCTGAATTTGATTGTTCGACACTATCTTTCGAAATTTTTTCAATCACTACAGCAGCATCTTTGCTTTGGTTCGAAAGGTTTCTAACTTCGCGGGCCACAACACTAAAACCCCTGCCAAATTCACCCGCCCTGGCAGCTTCAACCCCAGCATTTAGCGATAAAATATTGGTTTGATAAACAATATCGTTGATAAT
>DAOSWJ010000009.1:0-25307 GCA_035380005.1 Prolixibacteraceae bacterium
ACCACATTGTTAAAAATGATGGCCGGACATCAACAGCCTTCCGAGGGGAATATTATCACACCCAAAGATGCAATTGTTGGATATTTGCCGCAAACCATGATATTAAAAGATTCCCGCACTGTTTTCGACGAAGCCCAAACTGCTTTTAGCGAACTGCTCAACATGGAAAAAAAGATCGAAAAGCTCAACATTGAACTGGCCACCCGAACCGATTACGACTCAGAAGAATACCACCAGCTCATACAGCGTTCAACCGACCTTACCGACCGATTCAACTTATTGGGAGGACATAGCTTTCATGCCAACATAGAACAAACCCTAATCGGGTTGGGCTTTAATCGTAACGATTTTACCCGCCAAACAAGTGAGTTCAGCGGAGGCTGGCGCATGCGCATCGAATTGGCCAAATTGCTGTTACAAAAACCACATATTTTTCTGCTCGATGAGCCAACCAACCACCTCGATATTGAATCGATTCAATGGCTCGAAGATTTTCTAAAAAACTACAGTGATGCCATTGTATTGGTTTCGCACGACAGGGCTTTTCTCGACAACGTAACCAATCGTACAATTGAAATATCACTGGGCCGAATTTACGATTACAAAGCCAACTATTCGAAATATGTTGAACTGAGAACTGAGCGTCGCGAACAACAACTGGCCGCTTTCCGCAATCAACAAAAAATGATTCAGGATACCGAAGATTTTATAGAACGATTCAGGTACAAAGCCACAAAAGCTGTGCAAGTTCAATCGCGCATTAAACAACTCGAAAAAATCGATATTATTGAAGTTGATGAAGAAGACCACAAACGCCTGAACATAAAATTTCCACCGGCACCCCGCTCGGGTAAAATTGTTGTCGAAGCCAAAGGTGTAGGCAAAAACTACGGGCAACTCGAAGTTTTGCAAAACATTGATTTATATATCGAGCAAGGCGAAAAAATTGCCTTTGTTGGTAAAAACGGAGAAGGCAAAACCACTCTGGCCCGAGTTATCATGAATCAACTGGAGCACAGTGGAAAAATGAAAATTGGCCATAACGTTAAAATTGGATACTTTGCCCAAAACCAGGCCGATTTGCTCGATGGCGAACTCACCATTCTTGAAACAATCGACAAGGTAGCAGTTGGCGACGTACGCACAAAAATTCGCGATATTCTTGGCGCATTCATGTTCTCAGGCGAAGAGGTAGATAAAAAAGTAAAAGTACTTTCGGGAGGCGAACGCACAAGGCTGGCAATGGTAAGGCTAATGCTCGAGGAGGTAAACTTTTTGGTAATGGACGAACCTACCAACCACCTCGATATGCAATCGAAAGAAATACTGAAAAAAGCACTAAACGATTTTACAGGCACAATATTATTGGTATCGCACGATCGCGAATTCCTCGATGGTTTGGTTAATTGTGTTTATGAATTCAAAGACAAAAAAATTATTCAACACTTGGGAGGCATATACGATTTTATTAACAAGAAGAAAATAGAATCGCTTAAAGAGCTCGAACGAAAAACCGGTAATAACGGCACTATTTTAAAGGAAGATAAAACCACAAAGAGCACTGAACTAAGCTTCGAAGAACAGAAAGAAATTAACAAGGAGATTAAAAAAGCCGAAAAGCAAGTCGAAGAGCTCGAAAACAAAATAGCTGATTTAGAGGGCAAATTGGCCGAAATGGATAAGCAATTGGCCAATCCCGATAATGCCGACCAAAACTTGTACAACGAATACGAAAAAATAAAAAGGCAACTCGATCAAACCATGTACGAATGGGAATTGTCGAATGAGCAACTCGAAGCATGGCAAAACAAAAAAACTTGGTAACTTTACAACATGGAAAAAAGCAACTTTATTTTTGGAATCAGGGCTGTAATTGAAGCCATCAATTCAGGAAAAACAATCGACAAGCTACTGGTAAAAAAGGGTTTACAAGGTGAACTGTATAAAGAATTGGCCGAGCTAATCAAAGAGCACTCAATTAATGTTCAATCGGTTCCTGAGCCAAAACTCAACCGAATAACGCGTAAAAACCATCAAGGAGTAGTTGCTTTTCTCTCGCCGGTACCATTTTATGATCTCGACGAAATAATAGCACGTACTTACGAAAATGGCGACAGTCCGTTTTTTGTTTACCTCGATCAGGTAAGCGACGTACGAAATTTTGGTGCAATTGTTCGCAGTGCCGAATGCGCAGGTGTTCATGCCATTATCGTTCCCGAAAAAGGCTCAGCTCAAATTAACGCCGATGCTGTTAAAACTTCGGCTGGTGCACTACATGTTGTTCCGGTTTGTAAAGTAAAAAGCGGCCATTTAACCTTAAAAAAGCTTCAGGAAAACGGAATAAAAATATTCGCTGCTACAGAAAAGGCAAATCAGCTTTATCACCAATGCGATTACACTGTACCCTGTACAATTGTATCTGGAGCTGAAGACACAGGCATTTCGACCGAACTGCTCAAAACTGCCGATGAATTAATAAAAATACCCGTAAAAGGAAAAATTGAATCGTTAAACGTTTCAGTTGCTACCGGAGTAGTTATGTTTGAAGTAGTTAAACAACGAGGCTAATTAATTGGAACTTCGCGCTTAAAAGTTTCTTCTAATGAGATAAAAGTTTCAGTACTCGAAACACCGTCAATTTTTTGGATATTTTCGTTAAGTATTTCTTTTAAATGCTCGTTGTTGCGAGCATAAACCTTTGCAAATATGGCATATTGCCCGGTGGTATAGTGGCACTCAACCACTTCGGGAATTTTTTCAAGCCTGCGGGCAACATCTTCGTAAATACCACCCTTTTCGAGAAAAATACCTATATAAGTACATGTATGATAATCAACTTTTTTCGGATCGATATAATAACCCGACCCGATAATAACTTCCATATCGACCATACGGTTAACCCTTTGATGTACTGCTGCCCTCGATATTCCACATTCAGCAGCAACATCTTTAAATGGCATACGCGCATTTTTGGTTATTATATCTAAAATTTTAAGGTCTATCTCGTCAAGTTGATGTTTAATCGACATGGTTATAAATTTTTGCAAGGTTAAAAGCTTAAATTACTATCTTTTTCACAAAAATAACTAAATACACAAAACCACCTACCTAAACCCTAAGCTTTTTTTAATTACTACAATTTTTATCATTAAAAATCTCAAATATCTTTTTGTCAATACATATACCTTAAACAAAAACGGGGGTTATAATCAATTTACAACACATAATATATTCACAAGCCACAAACAAACAGATATTCTACAACAAACCAACATTTATTTGAATATCATTACCCCATTGTAAACTCACACAAAAAAATTCAGTTTTATTTATAAAAGATCATCTAAAAATAATTATTTGATATATATTTGCCATTATTTTAATCTTTTTGATATTTTAAGGATCATTACATAAGAAATAAGTAAATTTTAAACTATGAAAGGGAAAAGTAGTTGGCTCTTAATACTGGGCCTTATAGTTATTGCAGCTGTTTTAGGAATTTTATTTCCAGGAAGCGAGCATTTTGCCGACGATCCGGCACTTAACACGGGAGATACAGCATGGATGCTTACAGCCACGGCCTTGGTTTTATTAATGACCCCTGGGCTAGGCTTCTTTTATGGGGGGATGATACACCCTCGCCACATCATTTCTACCATTTTACAAAGCTTTATTGCGATGGGGATTGTAAGTGTTTTATGGGTGGTTGTTGGTTTTAGCCTTGCTTTTGGCGACAGCATAGGTGGTGCCGGCACAGGTATAATTGGTAATCCTGCAACATTTTTCATGTTCAGGGGCGTACATGGGCATACCCACCCCGACCTTGCTCCAACCATTCCACTGGCCCTATTTGCCATGTTTCAACTTAAATTTGCCATTATTACTCCGGCCCTTATAACCGGATCGTTTGCCGGGCGCGTACGTTTTAGGGCATACATGCTTTTTATTTGCTTGTTCACAATATTTATATATGCCCCGTTAGCACACATGACATGGCATCCAAACGGCCTATTCCGCAACTGGGGCGTGCTCGACTTTGCAGGGGGCACAGTTGTTCACATGTCGGCCGGTTTTGCCGCCTTGGCAGGTGCAATTTTTCTGGGCAAACGAAAAGACTACAACAAACCCATGCAACCAGCCAACATACCATTTGTTTTACTAGGCGCCGGATTGCTGTGGTTCGGATGGTTTGGTTTTAACGCAGGTTCAGCCTTGGGCGCAAACGCAACAGCAACCCTTGCACTGCTCAATACAAATACCGCCTCGGCAGCAGCTATGCTTGCCTACATTTTCTTCGATGCTGCAAAAGGCAAAAAACCATCGGCCATGGGCGCTTCTATTGGTTTGGTGGTTGGCTTGGTAGCAATTACACCTGCTGCCGGCTTTGTTAATGTAGGATCAAGTATTTTCATTGGCGTTGCTGCGTCAATAATTAGCAACATCGCCATTAACTACTTTGGCCATCGTTCAAACATCGACGATACGCTCGACGTTTTTCCGGCACATGGCGTAGGTGGTATTACCGGCATGATCCTGACAGCAGTGTTTGCCGACGGAGTTGGCCTTATTTACGGCGAATTCGAAACTTTTGGTTACCACATTCTGGCATTGGTAATTGTTACCATATTTGCCCTGGGAGGCTCGTTTGTTCTTTATTGGGTTACAAACAAAATTATTGGAATGCGCGTAACACCTAATTCAGAAAAAATTGGCCTTGATTTAAGCCAACACAATGAAACATACGGCTTTGAATACAAAAAAGAATAAGCTTGAATATTCATCAGTTTTTTGTGTAGTTTAAAAATGGGGTTGCCAAGTTGCAGCCTCATTTTTTTTATTCTAGTCATTTTAAATATTTTTTTTCTAAATCGGTACAAAAAACTATATTTAGACAATTATTCCAACCATATAACTATTAATCGTATGAAAAAATTATTGCTTTCATTATTGGTAACTATCCTACTCTTAAGTACCTCGTGTACTAAAAAAATTCCAACACCTGTCGAAAAATATGGTCAGCTCAAAATTGAAGGAACCAAAATTATTAGCGAAAATGGCGAAACAGTTCAATTGGCAGGCATGTCGTTATTTTGGAGCCAATGGATTGGTAAATACTACAATTACGATTGCGTAAAATGGCTACGCGACGAATGGAAATGCTCTGTTGTTAGAGTCGCTATGGGCGTTGAACGCGATGGATACATGGGCAATCCAGAGACAGAACTCAAGAAAGTAACCGATGTTATTGATGCTGCAATCGACCTTGGCATTTATGTTATTGTTGATTTTCACTCACACATGGCCGAAAAAAACACCGATGTGGCCAAAGAATTTTTTGGCATCATTTCGGAACGATACGGTAAATATCCCAACATCATTTACGAAATCTACAACGAGCCTATCAGGGTTTCGTGGAGCGAAGTGCTTAAACCTTATTCCGAAGAAGTAATTGCTGTAATCAGAAGAAATGCACCCAATAACATAATTGTTTGCGGAACACCTATTTGGTCGCAATTTGTGGATGAAGCAGCACAAGACCCAATCGATGGTGAGAACATTGCTTACACGCTACACTTTTACGCTGGAACCCATGGTGAGGAACTTCGTCAACGTGGCGACATTGCCATTTCAAAAGGGCTTTGCCTTTTTGTAACCGAATACGGAACTACCGAAGCAAATGGCGACGGTGATGTTTATGAAAAAGAAACCCGCGAATGGTTTAACTGGATGGACAAACACCATATTAGCCATTGCAACTGGTCAATTGCCGACAAAAGCGAAGCCTCAGCAGCACTTATCGAAAATGCCGATTCGCTAGGCGGCTGGATCGAAGACCAAATCAAGCCCTCAGCCAAATTTGTAATGGCCGAACTTCTTAAAAAATACAATGAAATGCACCAAATAGAAAACTAACATTTCAGACACATAGTAGTTCAGCTCTATACACGCAATGTTGAATTGACCAAAGCAATGCCTATAAAAAGCTAAGTGCCGTCGAAAGAATATCGCTGGCCAAAGGCGAAGAAAAAAACATTTTGTTCGCGCTACATCCATTAGTCGATTTTGGCTACAACAACAGCATGTTCCGAAAAACATGGTTGAGCCCGGCCGGTTCGAAATCCAAATTGGAGCCTCGATCAACGATATTCGCCTAAAAAATTCAATTACGGCTCAATAACATACATCAAAAAATAAAATTTAAAGAGGATCTCTCACAAAGGAGACCTCTTTTTTAGTTGTTGTATTTCAATACATTACACATTAAAACTCAAAAAATCACCCAAAAAATTGCAATTACGACATCTATCGTATATATTTGTACGACATAAATCGTAATAAAATTAAAATGGAAAAGCAAAAGCCAATACCTACTGCTGCCGAATTGGAAATTCTTAATATTTTATGGGACAACGAACCGCTTACAGTAAAAGAAATACATGAAAAATTGTGCATTTCGAAAGATGTTGGTTACACCACTGCCTTAAAAATAATGCAAAACATGACCCTCAAAGGCTTACTCCGACGTGAACCTAATGGAAAAAACCATCTATATTTTACGGTTTTCCCTAAAGAAGAAACACGTGGCAATTTGCTCGATCGTTTTTTAGAATCAACTTTTTCGGGCTCGGCATCAGGTTTGGTGATGCAATTGCTCGGAAACAAAAAAACCAGCTCTCGCGATATTGAGGAGATAAAACGAATTATTGATGAAATGGATAAAAAAGAACAATCATGAAGCTAATAATGCATTATTTTTCGCTTGAGTTGATTGAAGCAATGGGTTGGACAATAGTTCATTCATTGTGGCAGGGAGCAGCTATAGCTTTATTAACAGCTTTACTATTGCTACTGTTAAAGAATAAAAGTGCGCAAATAAAATACTTCCTTTCGTTTGCTGCTCTTTTGGGAATATGTGTTTGGGCTGCTAACACTTTTGTAAATTCGTATCAATACGCCAAAGAAAAACAAGCACTAAAAAATCAAATGGTATCTGATCCCGGGTATTTAAAATCGATGCTTGACACCAATTACAACAAAACGGCCACAGCAATCGAATATCAAGGCACCATCAACATCAATATGCTTAAAACACGTGCTTTTTTCCAACAAAACTTCTATCTTATTTTTTCGATATGGCTTTTGGGAATGATCTTTTTCATTCTTCGTTTGATAACTGGATTATTATATACTCATCGTCTGCGAAAGCACCAAATCACCCCTATTCCTGAAATATGGACACATAAAATTGAATTGTATGCTAAGCAAATAAACCTCAAACGAAAAGTTGAAGCATTTTTTTCGCCACTTACCAAAATCCCTTTAACAATAGGAACAATTAAACCGGTAATATTAATTCCAATTTCGGCCTTTACAGGTTTAACTTCAAAAGAAATTGAAGCCATTATCGCCCACGAACTGGCACACATCATGCGCAACGATTACTTATTCAATATAATTCAATCGATTGTTGAGCTTATATTTTTTTATCATCCTGCAGTTTGGTTTCTATCGCACCAAGTAAGAATTGAAAGAGAAAATAGCTGCGATAACATTGCCATACAAATTACCGGTGACAAGAATAATTACATCAGAACACTGGCTACCATGCAAATTAAGCAAGCCGAAGCCTTTAATGTTTCCTTGGCCTTTAGTGGCAAAAAAGGCAGTGTTCTTTACCGCATTAAACGTTTACAAAAACAAATAGCCATGAAAACAAACATTTCGGAAAGATTGATTGCCGTAGCGGTAATCATTGTTGGCCTTATACTGGCCTCATTCACCCTCGCAAACACACCAAGTGGAATAACATCTGATTCTTACGCAGTCAATTCTCAATCAACGAGCTACATTCCCGATCGCGACAGCCTAATGCTTGTTGTTGAAGAACGAATAGCGAAGGAACAACCCAACGAAGAACAATTACGTCAACTTGAAAAAGCTATAGAAGTTGCTATTTCGGAAAACGACACTGTACTTTCGGCTGAAATTTTAGCTGAAATTGATCGCACAATGCAAGAAATCAATGTTGACAGAATAGTAAAAGAAGCTTTACAAGAAGCAGCTTTTGCCCTTAAAGAGGCTTCGTATGAAGTTGAACAAGCACGCCGCGAGCTTAAAAACGAAAATATCAATCGCGAAATGCGCGAAGCATCACGCGAGATAGCACAGGCACGCCGCGAAGTTGAATACGAAATGCGTCGCGACATGGAAGCCGAAGGAATATCCCCCGAAATTATCGATGCTGCTGTATCGGCTGCAATTACTGGGCTCGATGTTGCAGCAAATGTTGTAGGAAACCTCGACATTGAAGGAATTGTTTCATCGGCATTAAACGGCGTATCGGCTGTTTTAGGATCGCTAAGCGAAATTGAATTCGATGATTGCGACTCTCAATATTACGATTCAATTCCTGCCGACGAACAAAAAGCAAGAATAAAACAGCTCGAAAAAGAGAAGAAACAACTTCAAAAAGAGCAAGCCGATTTAGAAAAAAGAATAAAAAGGCTCGAAGAAAAATTAGAAGATTTATAATGTACCATATCGAGCAAGTACTTTATCGATAAAATCATTGTTCGATTGATCGATTACCATGCGTTGCGGATCGGCTTCGAACCATTCGATGGTTTGCTTTATGCCTTCCGAAAATGGAATGTTTGCAGTAAAGCCGGGCACAAAACGTTTAATTTTCGAATTATCGAAGATAACGCTTTGTGACTTATCGCCAAGCAGCCCACCCCTCATCCAATGCAAGCCCATTTGATCGGCTACATCGCAAATAAAATCCGATGCAATATGAACGGCATTAAGGTTTGCACCAGCCGCATTAGCAACTGCTTCGTATATTTGGTTCCATGTTAAAATTTCGTCCGAGGTAATATGAAAACTGTGTCCAATAGCCTGTTGGTGCCCCAAAAGCCCTACAAAACCTTTTGCAAAATCGGCCGAGTGGGTAATTGTCCAGAGCGAAGTTCCATCGCCATGAATAATAACTTTCCTCCCCTGCCTCATGCGTTCAACAATAGTAAAATCGGTCCAACTGCCAATGGCTACCGGTATAACCGTTTCGTAAGTTAACGATGGGCGAACAATTGTTATTGGAAAACCACTGTTGCGAAATTCATTATTCAGTATTTCTTCACAGGTAATTTTATCACGCGAATAATCCCAATAAGGATTGCATAGTGGTGTCGACTCGGTAATTACAGGATGTCCACCGGGTTTTTGGTAGGCCGAAGCCGAGCTAATAAAAATGTACTGTTTTGTTTTTCCTCTAAAAAGAGCAATATCACGTTTAACATCTTCGGGTTTAAAAGCAATAAAATTCACCACTACATCGAAGAAATGTTCTTTTAATGCATCGGCAACTTGCTGCGAATTAGCCATATCGGCCACAATATTTTTAACCCCCGGGATATTTCTTTTTGTAATGCCCCGGTTTAAATGATACAAATCGATTCCTCTATCGATTGCCAAACGCGAACTAGCCGTTGAAATGTTTCCCGTACCACCAATAAACAATACCTTCATAATAAAATGGTTAATAGTTAAAAAAAAGAGACTGCCCAATGAATAGACAGTCTCAAAAGTAAGAATATTTTTTTCGAAATTAATAGGCTATTGCAAACAATACTCGTTTGTTTGAAGGTTTACCTGAATATATACATTTGCCTTCTTCTTCAACAGCATCGAGCGGAATACAACGAATAGTAGCCTTTGTTTCATCTTTTATGAGTTGTTCGGTTTCGCGGGTACCGTCCCAATGTGCCGAAATAAATCCGCCTTTGTTGGCCAAAACCTCTTTGAATTCATCCCAAGTATCAACCTTTGTTGTGTGTTCGGTTCTGTAGTCGAAAGCTTTCTTGAATATTGTTTGTTGAATATCATCAAGTAAATCGGCTACATACTTATCAATTCCATCGATATTAACTACTTCCTTGGTCAATAAATCGCGGCGGGCAACTTCTACAGTACCATTTTCCAAATCGCGTGGTCCCATGGCCAAACGAACAGGCACACCCTTCAGTTCGTACTCAGCAAATTTCCACCCCGGTTTTTTGGCATCGTTATTATCGAACTTCACCGAAACACCTTTAGCTTTAAGCTTTTCAACTATCTCGTTTGCTTTTACTGAAATAGCGTCAAGCTGTTCATCGTTCTTATAAATTGGCACGATAACCACTTGGAAAGGAGCCAGTTTTGGAGGCAATACCAAGCCGTTATCGTCGGAGTGTGCCATTATCAAAGCCCCCATTAAACGGGTTGAAACACCCCACGAGGTAGCCCATACATAATCGAGTTTACCCTCTTTGTTTGCAAATTGAACATCGAAAGCTTTAGCAAAGTTTTGGCCTAAAAAGTGCGAAGTACCCGACTGTAAAGCTTTACCATCCTGCATTAAAGCTTCAATAGTTAGCGTATCGAGGGCACCTGCAAAACGTTCGTTTTCCGACTTATGACCTTTAATTACCGGTAGAGCCATAAAGTTTTCGGCAAAATCGGCATACACATTCACCATTTTAAATGTTTCTTCAATAGCCTCTTCTTTTGTTGCATGCGCGGTGTGACCTTCTTGCCAAAGAAACTCTGCAGTACGCAAAAACAAGCGGGTACGCATTTCCCAACGTACAACATTGGCCCATTGGTTACACAAAATAGGTAAATCGCGCCACGATTGTATCCAGTTTTTGTAAGTATTCCAGATAATGGTTTCAGAAGTAGGGCGAACAATCAGTTCTTCTTCGAGTTTTGCAGCCGGATCGACCACTACCCCATTCCCATCGGGGTCGTTTTTCAAACGGTAATGAGTAACAACGGCACATTCTTTGGCAAATCCCTCAACGTGATCGGCTTCTTTACTGAAAAACGATTTTGGGATAAAAAGCGGAAAATATGCATTTACGTGCCCGGTTTCTTTGAACATACGGTCGAGTTCAGCCTGCATTTTTTCCCAAATTGCATAGCCATAAGGTTTAATTACCATGCATCCTCTTACTGCCGAATTTTCAGCTAAATCGGCTTTCACAACCAAATCGTTGTACCATTGTGAATAATTTTCACTTTTCGAAGTTAATTCCTTTGCCATTTTCTATCCTTTGGTATAGTATTTGTTTATTTTTGATCGTATAAAAAAGTTTACAAATAAAGCACAAAAAAACAAAAATATAAAGCCTAAGGAGGACAAGTTATGAAACCTAAAGTAATCATTATCGGATTGGTCGCATTAATTGCAACGGCATGCAGCACCAGCTTGCAAACCGGAAGCAATTACATTGACGACTTATACTACTGGCCGGGAGATAATATTCCCGAAATTAGTAGTGAAGAGCTAACTGCCCTGAGCGAAAGCACACAACCTGGCGGCAATACTATTATTGTTAGCGAGTTAGAAGAAGGAAACGATGGTACAAAAACACTTAACAACTACATTTACGCCGATGAAGAACCATCGTGGTTCAACGATGTACAAGCTTATAACCTTGATAATATCGAATCGGAAGGCAACGATACCATTTTCTTCACGGATGAAGAAAGTGGCTCTTATGTTGTTAACAATTATTACATCGACGATGACTACTCGTATGCCGATCGTATTCGTCGTTTCCACAATCCATATTACTACGATCCAGATCCATATTGGAATTTAAGCTTTAATTGGGGTTATTCCCCATACTATTCAAGATGGAGCTACAGCTACTGGGATCCTTGGTATTATGACAGTTACTGGTACAGGCCATACTATTCATACGGTGGTTGGTACGGTTACAACTCATGGTATTCACCTTACTCATATTGGGGCTATTCGCCTTATTATTCTTATTACCCATATTATTATCACCACTATCCATATCACTACAATCATTACCCCTATTATGCAGGTAAAAAAACCGATTACTATAATGGCGAGAGGCGCTCAAGCCGCCCCAACTCTTATAGCGGAGGTGGTGGAATACGCTCATCGTCGGCTGGCGAAACTTACGCTCGCAGCGGACAAACAGTCAACAAATCGGCAACAGTAAGTGGCCGCCGTGGAGCATCTGGTACCGACAACATGGTTGCTTCGGCACAAAAATCGGCATCGACCAACCGTACTGCACCGCAAAGTGAAGTATTAACCGAAAAACGCAGAAATACGGGCACAAGAAGCACCGAAAACAACACAAGGGTAAATACGACCAATAGCAACACCAATCGCAGCACAGGTAGTGTTAGCACAAGTACTGCGCCAAGGGCACGCTCAAGCAGTAATACCAGTTACAGGTCAACTGTTAGCGACACAAAAAGTACAACAACCGGAACACGCAGCTACACCCAAAGCTACAACACACCCCGAAGCAATACCCGAGCAACATATAACCGCAGTAGCCAAAGCACACAAACAGCTCCAAGCAGCACTAGCCGAAGCACAAGCCGCAGTTATACCATTCCGTCAACTAGCAGTTCATCGCGAAGCTATACTGCACCTTCGAGCAGTTCAAGCCGTTCGGGAAGCAGTTCGAGCTACAAAAGCAGTTCATCGAGCAGCTCAAGCAGCCGTAGCTACCAACCAAGTAGTAGCAGTTCATCTTCAAGGAGCAGTCGTAGCAGTAGTAGCTATTCGGCACCATCGCGAAGCAGTTCTAGCAGTAGTTACTCAAGCGGAAGCAGCTCACGTAGTAGCTATTCAAGTGGAAGCAGCTCAAGCTCATACAGTTCGGGAAGCAGCTCATCGAGCAGCCGTAGTTCATCGTCGTCATCATCTTCGGGTGGCAGACGTTAGTACAAAAGAACGACATTGTTGACCTGTTAAATTTATTGAATGAGTTTAAACACATTAACCAGATAGTCATGAAACGTAATATATTAATAATAATAGCACTACTAACTCTAAATATTGCTTCGGCACAAGACTTTTTCAACGCGTTGCGATATTCACAAACCGAATATGGTGGATCGGCCCGTTCGATAGCCATGGGTAGTGCCTTTGGTGCCTTAGGTGGCGATTTTGCTTCGGCAAGCATTAACCCTGCCGGGTTGGGCTTTTATCGGGCAAGTGAATTTGCTTTTACACCATCGCTCAATATCAATCAAATAAATTCGTCGTATTTAGGCAATAACGAATCGGAAGACAGGTATCGTGCTGTAATCAGCAACTTAAGTTATGTTGCAACCGTTAACACCAACTCGAACAGCGGGCTTGTAAGCATTAGTTTTGGTGCCGGTCTTAACCGACTTAAAAACTTTCATTCAAATTCGTATATCCAAGGTTTCGAGGCTAAAACATCGCTACTTAGCTATTATACAGATTATGCCAACGACATTGGAAATCCGGAAAGCTTTAATGGTCATTACGAGGGACTTGTATGGGACACCTGGCTCATTGACGAAGATCCCGATCCAAATGTTATTGAAGGTGTTTACTATAACGACTTAACCGACTATGCCGACTACGAAATTTACGACAGTAACAATAACCTTTTGGGCATTGGATACGAAGCTACCGGCATAAGGGCTCACCAACAAAAAAGAATCAGTAGCCGTAAAGGTTACATCGATGAGTACTTAATGTCGATTGGCCTAAACATAAACCACAAATTATACCTTGGAGCCTCGTTGGGATTAACCGATCTAAATTATCAGACAAGTGTTATATATACCGAAATCGACAACCTCAATAAGAGCGATTACCTTAGTGATTATAAACTAAATACCGAAACTACCGAATCGGGCGTTGGTGTCAACTTTAAAACAGGTATAATTTACCGTCCATTTAAATCATTAAGGCTAGGTGCTTCTTTCCACACACCAACATTCTATGAAATGACCTTTTATGAAGAAAAAACTGTAAAAGCAAATTACGATCAGGCAATAGGAAACGAAGAATTAGGTTTCAAAAACAACTGGGAATCGAGCAACTCAATCAGATACAATTACAATCTGGCAACACCATCGAAAATTAACCTGAGCGCAGCATACAGTTTATCAGACAAAGCCCTGTTCAGTGTCGATTATGAAATGGTGAACTATGCAAAAGCCAAAATAAGAGAAGCAGGCGACGGATATGATTACTCCGATCAGAATTCAGATATAAACAATGCACTAAAAGCAACCGGCAATTTACGCGTAGGCGCCGAAGTACGTGTGTCACCCAATATTAGCCTCCGTGGTGGTTATAATTATTATGGTAATCCATGGCAAACAACTTTCGAATACCGCGATGGCAGCAGTATCGACATAGCTAACAGCAACGACATTTACATGGCATACACCGGAGGTTTAGGATTCAGGCAAAAGCACTTTTTTATTGATTTTGCTTACCGGCTTAACCAACTGAGCTATGTTGAAAAAGTGCACGAAATTTTTTACACCAATCCGAATAACGGAAGTGCATTGGCTAAAATCAACGAATTCAACCACCAAGCAACAATTACTTTAGGTTTTCGTTTCTAATATAAAAATAAATGCAATTTAGGAGGGGGGGGGAAGCCCTTTCTAAATTGTATTTAATACAACAAGCAACCCACTTGGATATATTAAAAACTGAAAACTATGAATTTAACTGAAAACATTGAATACCAAACGGCTCAAATATTCTTTGAACAAGCCGAAAGAAACGGACTTAAACTCATACCGGGCAACCTCGACGCCAACCTGTGGCTTCACAAAGAAAATATCAATCTCGATTTTGTAATCGAAACTGCCAAGCAATTTAACGACTCCCGTATTTTCATTATTTCGAAAGGACTCAACAAAGGGTTCTACATATATTCAAAGATTAAACAAAACTGTTTAAAACTAATCTCATCAAGCGTTGAATTTAATCAACCGGTTTCAGTTTGATTTATTATTTTTGAATAATATTTCAAACAAATTTATGAATAGTAAAACCACATCAGATCCTATAGGACAAGCAATATCAAATTACTTTTATTCAAATGACAATGCACCAATAATCGTTTCATCGTCGATAGTTGACGATGAAGAGCTTCCCCCCGAATATTTCTTTCGCAATTACAAGAATATGCCAATGCTCGAACGCATGGCTTTAAAAAAGTGCAAAGGCAAGGTACTCGATGTAGGCGCAGGAGCTGGATCTCATTCATTATGGTTGCAAAATGAAGGCTATAACGTTTCGGCCCTCGAAATATCGTCGCTTTGTTGTGAAGTAATGAAAAACAGGGGAATTAAAGAAGTTGTTAACAGCGACATCATGCTTTATTCAGACAAACAATTCGATACAATTTTACTATTAATGAATGGCATAGGAATTGCCGGAACCCCAAACGGGCTTATCAATTTATTAAATCACCTTAAAAAAATATTGAATCAAGGCGGAAAAATTTTGCTCGATTCATCCGATTTGATTTATCTTTACGAGCAAGATGACGGTTCGTTTATGCTCGATATCAACGCAGAAACCTACTATGGCGAAATCGATTATCAATTAAGCTATAAGCTTGAAAAAGGCAAACCTTTTTCATGGTTATTTGCCGATCATGTTTTTTTAAGTGATATTGCCGAAAGCTGTGGATTTAAAACAAAAATTATAGAATACGGCCCCCATTACGATTATTTGGCAGAACTAACAATAATATAAAAACGCAATTATGAATTACCGCAATCTTACAAACACCGAAATTGAACAATTAAAACAACAAATGTGTACATGCGACGAGTGGAGCAATATTTTTGTAGCACCCGACTTTAGTACCGATACTATATTTAACGTACACTTTAACGGTGTAATTCAAATAGCCTCTCAAACTGCTACTATTAAACTATACGGAGGCATAAAACGCAAAGCAGGCATCTATAACTCTACTTTACACAATTGCAGTATTGGCGAAAACTGTTTTATCAACTACGTTAAAAACCATATTTCGAATTACAATATTGGTAACAACGTAATTATAAACAACGTACAACTAATAGCCAACGATGGAATAAGCCATTTTGGAAATGGGCAAAAAGTTGCTGTGCTCGATGAATCGGGCGGCCGCGAGATTTTAATATACGATCAGCTTTCGGCACCACTGGCTTATATAATGACCTTATACCGCCACCGACCCGAGTTAATACAAAAACTCGAATCATTAATTAATGAATATGCCAACCAAAAATCTTTTAAAAGAGGATATATTGGCAACAATAGTACAATAACCAATACCAGTGCCATAAAAAATGTATGGATTGGCAACGAGGTTAATATCGAAGGAGCCCGATTGATCGAAAACGGCTCGATAAACAGTAACCACGAAGCTCCTGTAAAAATTGGCAACGATGTAATAATGAAAGATTTTATTATTCAATCGGGATCGTCGGTTGTCGAAAGCGTTATTATTAGCAAATGTTACATAGGCCAGGGTTGCGAACTGGGCAAAGGCTACTCGGCCGAAAATTCTGTATTTTTTGCTAACTGCCAAGGTTTCCATGGCGAAGCTTGTTCAATATTTGCCGGCCCCTACACCGTTACCCACCACAAATCGACTTTACTTATAGCAGGCATGTATTCATTTCTGAATGCAGGCTCCGGATCGAACCAAAGCAACCACATGTACAAACTTGGCCCAATACACCAAGGCATTGTTGAAAGAGGTTCGAAAACCACCAGCGACTCATACATGCTGTGGCCGGCCAAAATTGGCCCTTTCACATTGGTAATGGGGCGCCACTACAAAAATTCAGACACCTCGAACCTTCCTTTTTCATACCTTATCGAAGCCAACGACAAATCGTGGTTGGCTCCTGCAGTAAACTTACGAAGTGTAGGAACAATTCGCGATGCAATGAAATGGCCAAAGCGCGACAAACGAGCCGACAGCAATAAAATTGACAGCATCAACTTTAATTTGCTGAGCCCTTTCACCATTCAAAAAATGCTAAAAGCAATTGAAATACTCGATACCCTTAAAAAAGTTTCGGGTGAAGCTTCAAACGAATACATTTATCAAAATACTTCAATTACCGACAACTCGCTTCGCCGCGCAATAAAGCTATACAACATGGGTATCGATAAGTTTTTGGGGAACTCGGTAATTACGCATATCAATGGAAAGGAATTCAAATCGGCTGAAGAACTTCGCAATTATCTGAAACCCAACTCCGATATTGGAAAAGGCGAATGGATTGACCTTGCAGGGCTTATTGCGCCCAAAAGTGAAATTGAAAAAATGTTGAGCGATATAGAAAACAACAAGCTTAACAATTTAACCGATATTGAAATTTATCTCAAGAAGTTACACAAATCTTATTACGACATAGAATGGAACTGGTCGGCGGGTTTGCTTGAAAAGCGCTTAGGTAAAACAATCGACGAAATTACACCGGCCGACTTAGTTAAGTTAGTTGAAAGATGGCGTGAAAGCGTAATTGAACTCGACAAAATGCTATACGAAGACGCCAAAAAAGAATTCCAGCTTAGTGCCATGACTGGCTTTGGAACCGATGGTGATGCACAAACAAAAATGGCCGACTTTGAAATGGTTAGGGGAAAATTCGAAACGAACAGTTTTGTTAGCGAAATTCTTTCTCATATCGAAAGGAAAACTCAACTTGGCGAAAGGGCCATTGCTCAAATCACAGCATGCTGCAATAAAAAATAGACATACCCTTAGAGCTATCACTATGTTTTATTAAAGATTTAATGAAAGAACAAATAGGCTACAAATATTGCAGCTAAAATACCAGCAAAATCGGCTATTAAACCGCAAGCAAGAGCATGTCTGGTTCGCTTAATGCCAACCGAACCAAAATAAACGGCCAGCACATAAAAAGTAGTATCGGTTGAACCTTGAAACACCGAGGCCAAACGTCCTACAAACGAATCGGCGCCATGCGTATTCATGGCATCAATCATCATTCCTCGGGCACCACTACCGCTTAATGGTTTCATTAATGCAGTTGGAAGCGCATCAACAAAATCGGTATTCAAACCAAACCATCCAATAATACTGCCTATGCTTCCTACCAGATAATCCATTGCCCCCGATGCCCTGAACACACCAATGGCCACCAATATGGCCACCAAATAAGGTATAATTTTGATAGCCACTTTAAAACCATCTTTAGCACCTTCGATAAATGCCTCGTAAACATTTTGCTTTTTGCGCACTGCCAACAAAATAAAACCAACAATAAGTGTAAAAATAATTACACTACTGGCCACCCCCGAAATACGTTCAATTTGCTCCTGCTCAAGTGTTGAGAAATACCAAATTAGCCCAACAACAAATGCCGACAATCCGCCCAACCATCCCAAAATAACTTTATTAAACAAATTAATTCGCTGATAAACAGACACAGCTATTAACCCGGCCAAAGTTGAAAAAAATGTTGCAATAAGTAACGGAATAAATATATCGGTTGGATTTACTGCGCCAAGTTGCGCACGATAAACCATTATTGAAACCGGAATAACTGTAAGCCCCGAAGTATTCAAAACCATAAACATTATTTGGGCATTCGATGCAGTATCCTTTTTGGGGTTCGATTCCTGCATTTCTTTCATTGCTTGTAAACCCATTGGGGTAGCTGCATTATCGAGGTTAAGCATATTGGCTGCAATATTCATACTTATTGCACCATAGGCCGGGTGGTTTTTACCCAACTCGGGAAAAATCTTTTCAAAGAAAGGACCAATAATTCTCGACAAAATAGCAACAATCCCTCCTTTTTCACCAATTTTCATAATACCCATCCACAAAGTAAGCACTCCGGTAAGCCCTAACGATATTTCAAAACCGGTTTTAGCCATATCGAACGTTGCAGTTAGCATTTGCTGAAAAACACCATAATCGGCAAAAAAAACAAGTTTTACCAATGCTACTACAAAAGCAATCAGAAAAAAAGCGATCCAAATATAATTTAAAGCCATATATTTATGTGTTTTGATGCGCGAGCAAAGCTAAGCATCTAAGTATTGATCAAAACTAATAAAATTTAAACTTTTTCGTTAATGAAGAATGAATTTGGGCAAACAAAAAATTAACTTTGGCTCGAAATAATGAAATTACTAATAATGAACAAACTGATATTTTCACCACTCTTATTTCTTTTTTTAGCTGGAGCATTTTTGCAAACATTTGCTCAATCGCCATTAAAATTTGGAATTGCCATGGGCAGCACCTTACCCTTAGGGCAATTTAAAAGCTACCAAAATATCAAATACGATGCTGGCTTTGCACAACAAGGCTTTACACTTACTTTCGATGGCGATTACTACCTACACAACAGGTTTGCCCTTACCGGGCGCTTCCATTTTGGTTCGGCTCCAATCAATAAAAACGAAGGATACAATTGGACCAAATCGGTTTTGGGCGAGTACTTTAACGATGATTCCTTGATTTTTAGCGCAGGTTACTGGCAATGGTCGGCACCCTTAGTTGGTGCAAAATACAACTACCCAATAATTATCAACAAGTTTTACATCGAAGCAGGGGTTTACAGCGGATTAAACATATCAACCATACCTACTCTTTACATGGAAATTATTGATACCAAAAACAAGCGCACAATTTTTTCACAAAACCTTTCGAAAACAAATTATTCGGTGCCTCTAAAGGCCGACTTAGCTTTAAGGCTTGAAATTAACAAGCAAATACAATTTAAAATTCAAGCAGGTTATTATAGTACTAAATCGCACCACAAACACGTAAGTTACTATGTGAATGAAAATTCAACAAGTTTGAACGAAGAAATCAACAATATTGACCATAACATAAAAATTGAGGCACTCAGTTTTTCAGCTGGCTTAATTTACACATTTACAACTCCATAATACTACTTACCAATTTGATAAGAATCGGCATGATCGATTCAATCAATTTTGTAAATTTGCAACTCAAAAATGAAATGAGCATAAGTAATAAGGAAGAATTACATGGCAGTAAAAAAACAACAAAATACTAAAAAGAAAGCAAGTCAAAAACCTACTAATACTTCGAAACCAAAAGTAAACAGCGGCAAAAAGCTACAATACCGTTTAGTATTTGGTTTTGCATTATTAGCCATTTCAATTTATTTATTCTTTGCCTTTAGCAGCTTTTTGGTAAATGCCGAAGCCGATCAAAGTAAATTTTCATTGAACTGGTGGAAATTTGTAAGCGATCCAAACATTAAAGTTGAAAACATAACCGGAAAAACCGGTGCATGGATTGCTGATGTATTCATTAACCGCTGGTTTGGCATTCCATCGTTTTTGTTATTGTATTTAAGTGTATTGTATGGTTTTAAACTTCTAAACCGGCCAATCAAGAATCTTTACAGTAAAACCTTAAAATCGTTACTTCTTATAATATGGTTATCGGTTACACTTGGGTACATTTTTGGCAATGTTTACGAAAAGGTACACATTTACCCAGGAGGCAATTATGGCTTTCATATTTCACTATGGCTCAACTCATTCATTGGTAAAGTAGGTACATTTTTTATTCTTTTGCTTGCCTTACTAGCATATTTAGTTTTTGCAATTGAGGGTTTTGTTCAATTATTTGTTAAATCCGACAAACCAAAAACAAAGCAAAATCCCGAAGGCAGTCTAATTGATGACAGTAATAGCTCTGATGCCTTATCTGAAAATCCAAATAATGAACCCACAAAAGTAATTTTAGAGGAAAGCGACGATCAATTACCCGATGACCTCGAAGAAGAATTTGAAATTGAACGCGACGAAAGAAGCACAAAACAAACAACTGAACAAAACGAAACAGTTAACACTTCAATTGATGGTTTAACCGAAACGCAAGTTGAGACCAAAACCATAGCACCCGAAAACGAAACCGACGATGTTGAAATGACCGTTGAGAAAAAAGAAGAACTGATTGGCGAATACGAAAACCAGCCAATGGAAGACTATGATCCTACACTCGACCTTTCACACTACGAATATCCACCAATTGATTTGCTTGAAGATTATTCACATTTAAAAAATGAAGTAAGCGACGAGGAACTTAAAGAAAATCGCAATAAAATTGTTGAAACGCTCCGTAATTTCAAAATTGAAATAACCAAGATTAAAGCCACCATTGGCCCAACAGTTACGCTATACGAGATTGTTCCGGCACAAGGCATCCGAATATCCAAAATCAAAAATCTCGAAGACGACATTGCCCTAAGCCTTTCAGCATTAGGCATCCGTATTATTGCCCCTATTCCTGGCAGGGGAACCATAGGCATCGAAGTTCCCAACCGCAACCCACAAGTTGTATCGATGCGCTCTATTGTTGCTTCGAAAAAATTTCAGGAAACAACAGCAGAGTTACCGGTTGTGATGGGACGCACCATATCTAACGAAACATTCTTGTTCGATTTAACTAAAATGCCCCACATGTTGGTTGCAGGTGCTACCGGCCAAGGTAAATCGGTTGGTTTAAATGCAATTATCACTTCGATATTATTCAAAAAACACCCATCACAGGTAAAATTTGTTTTTATCGATCCTAAAAAAGTTGAATTAAACCTGTATTCATCAATCGAAAAACACTTTTTGGCCAAATTACCCGATGCCGAAGAAGCAATTATTACCGACGTTGAAAAAGTGAAAGCCACACTCAACTCGGTAGGAATTGAAATGGACAGCCGATACGATTTGCTCAAAACAGCCCATACCCGAAATATTAAAGAATACAATAAAAAATTTATTGAACGCAAACTAAACCCCGAAAAAGGGCACCGTTTTCTACCATATATCATAGTTGTGATCGACGAGTTTGCCGACCTGATTATGACTGCCGGCAAAGAAATTGAATTACCCATTGCACGTATTGCCCAGCTTGCAAGGGCAGTTGGAATACACATGGTTATTGCCACGCAGCGCCCATCGGCAAATATCATCACAGGTATTATTAAAGCGAATTTCCCGTCGCGCATTGCTTTTAAGGTAGCATCGATGATCGATTCACGTACAATTCTCGATCAATCGGGAGCCAACCAATTAATTGGAAAGGGCGACATGCTTTTTGCCGCTGGCAGTGAACTTATACGCTTACAATGTGCATTTGTTGATACCCCCGAAGTTGAAAATATTTGTGCACATATTGCAAAACAACAATCCTACCCCACAGCATTCTTATTACCCGAATATGTTGGCGATGAGAGCGATGCACCCGGCTCGGTCGATCTGAACAACCGCGATGAATATTTCGACGATGCAGCTCGCCTTGTGGTACTTAATCAACAAGGTTCAACATCGATGATACAACGCAAATTTTCAATCGGATACAACAGGGCAGGCCGAATTATGGATCAGCTCGAAGCAGCTGGCATTGTTGGCCCTGCCGATGGTAGTAAAGCCCGTAAAGTATTATTATACGACGAATATAGTTTGGAACAATTATTGAACACGCTTTGATAAAATTCGAAAAAATGAAAAAAATACTCATTTTAATTATTAGCATTTTAACCTTGGTGCAAACAAACGCACAAGTCGATCAAAAAGCAAAAAGCATTCTTGATCAGGTTTCTGAAAAAACCAGAAAATACAATAGCATTTCCAGCGATTTCGATTTTACTATGGAAAATACTGAAGTTGACCTTAAAGAATCGAACAAAGGAAACCTAGTTTTGCAGAACGATAAATTTGTTCTAAAAGTGAGCGGAATAGAATTAATCAGTAATGGCATCGATCAATGGACTTACATCGAAGATGCAAATGAAGTAAGCATAAGTGAAGCCAATTTCGACGAAGAAGGGATGATAAACCCTGCTACAATCTTCACCATTTACGAAGAAGGGTTCACCTATTCTTTTTTAGGTGAAACCAACGAAAATGGCAAAAAAATCTATAAAATAGACCTTCAGCCAACCGAAGTCAAAGATTTTTCACGCATTGTTCTAAATATCGACAAAGACAAGCTGCAAATAAGCACTGCCACAATGTTTGGAACCGACGGCAACAAATACACTATTGCCATTAAAAACATGGAAACGAGCAAAAAATACCCCGAAAGTTTTTTCACTTTCGACGAGAAAAAACACCCCGGGGTTACCGTTATCGATATGCGTTAAACCAAAAAGCTTTCAAGGCCTAATCGGTACGAATCGAGTCCAAAACCCATTATGCTTCCACGGCAAGCCGGTCCGATTACCGATTCGTGCCTGAAACTTTCGCGGGTTAAAATATTTGAAATATGCACCTCAACCACTGGCGTTTTTATGCCCGAAATAGCATCGCGGATGCCTATCGAAGTGTGAGTGTAAGCTCCGGCATTTATAATTATTCCATCGTACGTAAACCCAGTTTGGTGTAACTTATCAATTATCTCACCTTCGATATTCGATTGGTAATAATCAATATCAAGTTCGGGATATTTATCTTTCAATAATTTGAGATATGTTTCGAAGCTGGAATCACCGTAAATACTCTTTTCACGAACCCCCAATAAATTTAAATTAGGACCATTTATGATAATAACTTTCATTTTAATTTTTTTTTAGTAACTTGCTCAACAATAATATAAAAATTTTTAAAACAATTAATAAAAAATTATAAACTTTGCAGAACTTATTAAAAAGAATTTTGTTAAAGTTAGTAAACAAATAAATTTAGTTATATGAAATGGGAAGACAGCATTAAAGGATTTGAAGAGTATTTGCGACTTGAGAAAGGATTATCGCAAAACTCTATTAACGCTTACATAAACGACATCAACAAGTTAAGCGAGTTTTTACGTAACACTTTTAAAGGAATTACTCCTAATAAAGTTAAACTACAACATTTGAAAGATTTCCTCGAAATGTTGAATAAAAAGGGTGTAAGCCCTCGTACGCAAGCGCGTACTATTTCGGGTATTAAATCATTCTTTAAGTTTTTGTTAATCGAAGAAAAAATCAATAGCGACCCAACATCGCTGCTCGAATCGCCAAAAATTGGCCGTAAGTTACCCGATGTACTTAGCACCGAACAAATCAATTCAATGATCGATGCAATTGACAACGACAAACCTGAAGGTCAGCGCAACAAAGCTATTCTCGAAATACTTTACAGCTGCGGTTTAAGGGTATCTGAATTGGTTAGCGTTAAAGTAAGCAACCTGTTCTTCGACGAAGGTTACATTAAAGTTGAAGGCAAAGCGGGTAAAGAAAGGCTTATTCCAATTAGCATCAAAGCTGCCGACGAAATTACCAAATACATTGAAGAATACCGCTCGAAATTGAAAATCGGACGTGGTTCTGAAGATATTTTGTTCCTTAATCGCCGTGGACACAGCCTGAGCAGGGTAATGATTTTCACTATCATTAAGAGCTTGGCCGAAAAAGTTGGTTTAGACAAAAAGATCAGTCCACATACTTTCAGGCATTCATTTGCTACCCACTTGATTGAAGGTGGCGCCGATTTAAGGGTTGTTCAAGAAATGCTCGGACATGAGTCAATTCTTACTACAGAAATTTACACACACCTCGATCGCGACTACTTAAAAGATGCAATTAATAAATTTCATCCCAGGTCTTAAGCAGTAAAAGCTGATAATATATTGATATAAATAACGAGAGTAACTATTTTTAGTTACTCTTGTTGTTTTTCGAAAAAACTGAAGTGAACCTTGCCGTACTTACGCAACTCAACAAATCCTTCAACTTTATTAAATTGATAATTGGCAGGATGCTCAACAATTAACAAACCGTTTTTATTTAGAAGCGACCCTTTTAATATTAAATCAGGCAACTCGCCCAGCTGTGGATGATCGTATGGCGGATCCGCAAAAATTAAATCGTATGAATTTTTTTCTTGTTTGATAAACCTAAAAACATCCGAGCGGTAAACTTTTGCCTTTTCGCCCAAAGCATTAATTACCGTTTTAATAAATTGAACGTGCTTAAATTGCAGTTCAATCAAGGTAATGTCGGTTGTTCCGCGCGATAAGAATTCATAAGCAATACTACCAGTACCCGAAAACAAATCCAATACTTTAACTTCTTCAAAATCTACTCGATTGGTTAAGATATTAAACAAACTTTCTTTGGCTATATCGGTTGTTGGCCTTGCATCAAAGCTTTTGCCCGGATTGAATATACGTCCTTTGTATTTACCACCTACTATTCGCATATAAACAACTCAAATAATTCAATAAAACGATGTTGACTCTCATTCATTAACAAGTAACTGATATTATAATCGGAACCATATTCGGCAAAACTAATTTTCTCAAAATAGTTTTTAAGCATAAGAACTAAGCTGTCGGCTCTCTCAACTTTACCCAAAAGTATAAGCTCTGTTTTTAGGTCATCGTTAAAGCTACTGATTAAATTAAGGATATAATACAGGGCATCTGTTTCGTTTTGAATAAAAAATGAATTAAATGCTTCAATCTTGCCTCCCTGTTTTACAAATAACA
>DAOSWJ010000010.1:0-25256 GCA_035380005.1 Prolixibacteraceae bacterium
TAAAGCACTAAACCCGAAATGAACATGATTGGCCAACTGCGCCGTATTGTTTGCGCAGCCACGGGCATGGGTAGTATAATAACGGTTAGGGCCAACACCAAAGCAATATTGGCTATGTTTGATCCAATAACGTTGCCCAAAGCAATCTCGGGGTGCCCGGTAATTGCAGCCTCGAGGCTTACAATAAGTTCGGGGGCCGATGTGCCAAATGCAACAACTGTTAAGCCAATTACCAAAGCCGAAATTTTGAAGTGGTTGGCAATGGCTACGCTGCCTTTTACCAAGTAATCGCCACTATAAACCAAAATGGCTATTCCTAAAACCAGCTTTCCCAAGTCGAATATGAGCTGTGTGTCCATTAATCGTTTATTTTTGAGGAGTCTTCGATATTTTTGCTGATTTGCTTAACATCGTTGTTAAATGAGCTTTTGACATCGTTAATGTCCTTTCGTATGTCGGCAGTTGAATTGTCGAATTCTTTTTGAATTTCGCTGGTCGCTTTCTTAAACTCACGCATGCCCTTGCCCATAACGCGGGCAATTTCGGGTATCGATTTGGCACCAAAAAAGATAAGGGCCAAAGCCAATACAAGCAAAATTTCTTGTCCGCTGATGAATAATAATGTCATTTCCTTCTTTTTTATTAAACGACAAATTTATACGAAAACATTGTATTATAACAATTAACTACTATATTGTTTCCAAATATTTTTATTGCAATGAACGAAAATACACATCGCTCAGTATTAGTATCTGGCTTCGGGTCAAAGTCTTTTTCATTAAAACACGAGTTGACAAAAATATGGCGTCCCGAACGGTTTCAGGGTAGCAGAAAAACCGATACTTATTTTGAAGGCTGGTATTTTAAGAATGTTAGTTCCGACAGCCAACATTGTTGGTCATTTATTCCGGGGATATCGTTAGCCGGTGAAAATTCGCATGCATTTGTTCAGGCAATTAATGGTAAAACAGGCGAGACTTCATATTTCAGGTTCGATATTCGTTCATTTTCGTATAGCACTAATTCATTTCGAATACAAATTGGTCCAAACGAATTTTCAACCGAGGGTTTTACGCTCGATCTCGATAATGGTGAAGAAAAATTTAAGGGCAAAGTGGCCATATCGAATATTGAGCCTTTTAAGGTAAATGTGTTTAGGCCCGGTATTATGGGCTGGTATCGTTATGTGCCATTTATGGAGTGCTATCACGGTGTGGTCAGTCTCGACCATCAACTCAACGGAACAACTTTCCACAACCAAAAGGCCATGAATTTTGATAATGGAATAGGCTACATTGAAAAAGACTGGGGTACATCGATGCCCAAAGCATGGGTTTGGATGCATTGTAATCATTTTGAAGAGCCGGGTGTTTCGTTTATGATTTCGGTTGCTCGTATTCCGTGGTTGGGCCGAACATTTACCGGTTTTTTGGGATTCTTTTTGCATAATGGTGAAACGCATGTTTTTGCAACTTATACAGGTGCTAAAATTAATGCTCTCGATATTGAACCCGATAAGGTTAATATTCAGATCGAAACTAAAAAGCTCATTATTGATTTAAAAGCAGCAAACAAAAGTAAAGGTGCATTAAAAGCTCCGGTTCACGGCGACATGGAGCGTATCATTCACGAAAGCATCGATGCAAAAATCGAATTGAAAGTGAGCGATAAGAAACATATTGTATTTCAAGGATTAGGGCGAAATGCCGGTCTAGAGTTGGTAGGCAATAAGGAATTGCTGAAATAAAAGCTGATGCTCAAAACTTTTATTGTTTTGCCAATGTTCTAATCTCAAAAGTAAAACAATATGAAACGCATACATTATCAGCAACTTTTGCCAATTTCAATCAATGAAGCATGGGATTTCTTTTCATCACCCAAAAACTTGAATTTGATCACCCCACCTGATATGGTTTTTGAAATAAAAAACCAAGTGCCCGACAAAATGTATAAAGGCTTGATAATTCAGTATAAAGTGCGCCCATTTTTAAACATTCCTTTAACTTGGGTGACCGAAATAACACAGGTTGAAGAGAAACATTTTTTTATTGACGAGCAACGGATAGGTCCTTATCGTTTGTGGCATCACGAACATCATTTTGAACAAACCGCCAATGGGGTTTTGGTTACCGATTTGTTATATTACAGCATTGGGAAAAGCCTTTTGGGCTGGTTGGCCGGTGTGCTGTTTGTACACCAAAAAGTGCGCAATGTTTTCAAATACCGCGAACACAAATTGAATGAAATTTTTAGTCACTGAGTAGCCCTTTTCTAAAATTGTTTGCGTTTTTGTAAAATGCTTTGTCTTCACCAAATTCCATTATACGAGAAACATTTCCATTACATTCCTTGCAAGTGCCACGAACTATAATATCGTTTAAGTTGCTAAGCCATATCTCTTTTACCAAAATGCCTTTTGGTGCTGCGCCTTCGCATTGTCGGCAAAACACACCCTTTTCGAGCATGAGTTTATACACCTGCATTTGTTCATCGTTTAACAATATGGCAAGTTGAAACCTGTTGATTTGTATTTCGGGTAAACGACTCATTTTTTATTTCTGTTTTGATTATTCTTAATAGTGATGATTAATGGTATGCTGCTGCCAATAAAAACGAGCATTGAAGCAATGGCCTTTAGTAGATCGATTTTTATTATTATAAATGTTATTGGCAAAGCAATCCAAATAAGCACAATGAAATAGACCACATAATTCCAAATGGGAGCATCGTAATAGTTTCGAACATTTACACTGTTTTTTTCGATAAGCGATATAAGTTTGCTTTTAAATGTCTGCCATTCATCAATAGTTTGTTCCTTTTTGTACCGAACAATACTTATAGTTTTCCCATTGTTGGTTTTTAACTTGAATACATCGAATAAATTGCCCGATTCTTCAACTTTGTACCATTTAACATTTGAGTAGTCAACATCAATACATTTACTCTTTATGTTGAAACTATTTTGGTTTAACGTAATTTGTTCATCAAATACACTAATAAAATTTTTATAGAAGAACAAAGGCACCAATAAAACGGCAATAACAAAAAATGCTAAAAAAGCACTCCAGCTAACATAAGCTACGTAACCCGATATCGCTATTATGCTTGTGAAGTAGATGAAAACAGTTATACCAAACCGGACATTTTTTGCCGATTGGAAAGAAAAGACTTCCATTAAATAATTTTTTTGCTTTTTAGCATATTAACAATAGCATCAACAATTAAATCGTCGGGCAAAGTGCCATAATTAAAAACAACATCATAATCGGTATTGATAAGTGGCCGGCCAGCAACATGTTCGACCAATAAATTGCGTTGGCGATCAACCTCGAGCACGTAATCGCGGGCATCGGCATAATTAAGGTTGCTGATTTTCATAATGCGTTGAATGCGCCATTCGAGCGGTGCATGTAACTTAACCGATAAGCTGTTGGGGATATCCTTTACCAACAGGTTGGCTGCACGGCCAACAATAATGCAATTCCCCTTCAGTGCAATTTTTCTGATAAGGCCTACAATGTGGTCAATTACTTCTTGTTCATCAACATCGTAAGCCCTTTCGGTAGTAAATGCTGTCGATATTTCATGGATGCTTGCACGGGCTTCTTTCAAAAATACTTCTTTTATTTGATCGGGACTGCGGTCGAGTTCTTTAGCGGCCTCGTCGAATATTTCTTTGTTGTACCATTTCCACTCAACATTTTTTTTGCTTTCCGACAGATAACTGTAGCCGGTTAATATTTTCGATAGCTTAATTGCGATGCGGTTCGATGAACACCCACACTCGCGCGAGAGGGTAATTACCGGCCCCGGTTTGTTGTTAACTCCTTGTTCGTCAGCTTCGGGATGTTCAATGTAGTCGATTAAGAAACGTTTCATTTTTATTGGTTTTAAGTGAAACTTAATATTATGAATAATTAATGAATAATGCAATGCCATAAAGCCTACTTTTGCTGAATTTCTTTTAAATTTCTTAAACGTTGCTTCATCTTTTGTGATTTATGTTTTGTTATTTCTGCTAATGGGCTTGTAATTTTGAAGCTTTTTTGCGAACCAATACAATTTCAGTATTTACCAATTACACACTTTTGAATGATGAATAGATTTATACTAAATGCGAAAATGGCGGTTTTAGCAGTTTTTGCTATGTTTGCAGCCATGAACAGTTATAGTCAGGTTGAACGCGATCAGATTGATGATCGATACAAATGGGATTTGACCCATATTTACGCTTCGGAAGCCGAATGGCGTACTGCTAAAGATCAAATTGCACAGCGTTTGGGCGATGTTGAAAAGTACAAAGGCACTCTAACGCAAAGCGCTGCAAACCTTTTGGAATGCCTCGAGTTTAACTCCGAAATATCGAAAGAGGCTACTAAGCTTTTTATTTATGCAAGTATGCATTCCGACCTCGATACACGGGTAATGAAATACAATGGTATGCAACAAGAGTTGCAACAAATGTTTTCCGATTTTGGTGCAAAAGCTGCCTTTATCGAGCCTGAAATTTTAACAGCCGAATGGGCAGTAATTGAAGGTTTCTTAACTAAAGAACCCAAGTTGGAAATATACCGTATGGGGCTCGAAGAAATGTTTCGTACTAAAAAGCATACCTTAAGCGAAAGCGAAGAACGTATTTTGGCTTTGTCGGGCATGGTTTCGGGTACTGCTCAATCGGTATTCGGTACTTTTTCGAATGCCGAAATGCCTCAGCCCGAGGTTACGCTCTCGACCGGCGAAACAGTAAAACTTAACAGTGCAACTTATGGCAAGTACCGTGCTTTACCTAATAGGGCCGACAGGCAGTTGGTATTTGAAAGTTATTGGGATAATTATGCAAAGTATAAGGCTACTTTTGGCGAGATGCTTTATGGTAATGTAAAAAGTCACATGTTTTATGCAAAAGCCCGCCATTACGAATCGTCGCTCGAAGCTTCGCTTTATCCTAAAAATATTCCGCTTGAAGTGTATCATTCGTTGGTTGAGAATGTAAATAATAATCTCCCGGCTTTTCACCGTTACCTCGATATCAAGCGCCGCATGATGGGGCTCGACACGTTAAAATACCTCGATATGTATGCTCCGGCAGTTGCCGATGTCGATTTGAAATACAGCTACGACCAAGCCGTTGAAATTACGCTTGAAGCACTGAAACCCCTTGGTTCTGATTATGTAAATGTAGTAAGACAAGCTATTGATGAGCGTTGGATCGATGTTTATCCAACTCCCGGCAAACGATCGGGAGCATATTCAAATGGTGCTTTCTACGATGGTCATCCGTACATTTTGCTCAACTACACCGATTTGTACAACGATGTTAGCACCATGGTGCACGAGTTGGGACACACCATGCACAGTTATTTGTCGAACAAACACCAACCTTATCCAACTTCGCGCTATCAAATATTTGTGGCCGAAGTGGCATCAACTTTAAACGAAGTGCTTCTTTTCAATTATATGCTCGACAAGGTTGACGATGACGATGTGAAGCTTTCGTTGTTAATGAACTGGCTCGATAGTTTTAAAGGCACCTTGTTCCGTCAAACACAGTTCGCCGAGTTTGAGCTTAAAATTCACGAAACTGCTGAGAAAGGTCAAGCCCTAACCGGCGATGAATTTTCTGCTTTGTACACCGACATTGTAAAAACATATTATGGCCACGATAAGGGCGTATGCTACATCGACGATTATGTGAGCATGGAGTGGGCGTTTATTCCTCATTTTTATTACAATTTCTATGTTTATCAGTATAGTACATCGTTTACTGCATCGATATCGTTAGCCGAGAAGGTGATGAGTGGCGACAAAAAAGCTTTGGAAAACTATTTGAAATTTCTTTCGTCGGGTGGTTCCGATTTTCCGATTGAACTGTTGAAAGCTGCCGGAGTTGATATGACCACTTCAGAACCCTTCGATAAAGCAATCGAATCGATGAACAAGGTGATGGACGAGATAGAAATTATTTTGAACAAAAAACAATAATCCGTATTTTGCACTTGAATTCTAAACCAAATAAAATGATAACTCCATACAGGCGGGTGCTTTTAAAGCTCTCGGGTGAGTCGTTAATGGGATCGAAATGCTATGGAATTGATAGCGAGAGACTAAGTTCCTATGCTCAGCAAATTAAAGAAGTTGTTGATGCCGGCATTCGTGTAGGCATTGTAATTGGCGGAGGCAATATTTTTAGGGGCTTAAGCGGTACAACCGAGGGCATCGATCGTGTAAAGGGCGACCAAATGGGAATGTTGGCTACGGTAATCAATAGCTTGGCCCTTCAGTCCGAACTCGAGAAAAAAGGGATAACAACCCGTGTTTACACTGCCATCAGAATGGAACCCATTGGTGAAATTTATTCGAAACAGAAAGCTGTTGAAGCCCTCAAACAAAACGAGGTGGTGATTATGGCTGCGGGTACGGGTAACCCCTTTTTTACAACCGATACGGCTTCGGCGCTTCGTGCAATCGAAATTCAGGCCGACGTTATGTTGAAAGGCACTCGTGTTGATGGCATTTACGACGATGATCCGGAGAAAAACCCAAATGCCAAAAAATTCACTAAAATCAGTTACGACGAAATTTACGACCGGGGACTGAAAATTATGGATTTAACGGCAACTACCATGTGTATGGAGAATAAAATGCCAATTATTGTTTTCGATATGGATACGCCAGGTAACCTTAAGAAGGTATTAACAGGGCAAGATATTGGCACATTGGTGTATCAAAAATAAGTGCATAGAAGATAAATACAAACTGAATGAAACGACTTTTCTCAATTCTATTTTTTACAGCTTTTGTGGTAGCTACACTATCGGCGCAAGTTAGGCCTCGTGCCATTGGTGCCCGTTTAGGCGGTGGTAGTTTAGGTAGTGCCGAGTTTTCGTATCAGCAAGCAACCGGCGAAGCCAACCGCATTGAAATTGATTTAGGTTGGGGGGGTAACCGCGATTGGAACAGGCTAAATATTGTTGGTATCTATCATTGGGTTTACAATCTCGACGGAGGATTTAACTGGTACGTTGGTCCTGGCGCTGCTTTGGGATTACACGCCTATCAGAGCGATCCGGGTTATTTGAATATCGCTTTAGGCGGTCAACTTGGTGTTGAATACGATTTTACCGACCGTGGAACTAATTTATTGGTAAGTCTCGATGTTAGGCCAATGTGGGATTTCTTAGGCGATAACAATGGTCTGGGCTGGGGCTCTTCGTTTGGAATAAGATATCTTTTTTAAAAAATACAAAATGCAGTTTTTAAGCAGTTTACCGATCTGAATTTTCGGTGAGCTGCTTATTTTTTTTGGTATAGATGTCGAGGGCGACAATCATGGCGGCAAAACCCCAGAATGGAATGGCTGCCTTGTCGGTATCCAAAAAGTTATTCAAGAAACCATGCAGATAATATGTTGATAAAGCAATAATTGCCGATAGCAGTATGGTTTTTATACGCTTATCGTTGGTTCGTGAATACGCTGTAATGGCGGTGTAGAATATTAAAATCAGAACAACAATAAATGACAACATGCCCGGTAAGCCGGTTTGCGAAAGGGCTCCAAGGTATTCGCTGTGAGCATTGCCGCCATCGGCATAGTTGGTGCTTATAATTGTTCGTTGGCTGGTAAGTTGGTACGGTGCGTATTTCATGGCATAGGTGCCTGGTCCCCAGCCAAAAACCGGTCTTTCTTTATAAAGCATAATTGCGCAATGCCAGCGGTTGATCCGTTCGAGGTTCGAGGCATCGGTCGATATATTGGTCATTGAACTTAGGTGCTCGGTAAGGTTGGCCGACGACTCGGTTGAATTGTTTTCCAATTCGGCAAGTATTTGATCCTGAAAAGTGAAAATAACAAGGAACATCGAAACACCTATGATGGCCAGCGTTTTGAATTTTATCTTCAACTTAATGATAAACCAAATGCCGGCTCCGGCAACCAAACTTAGCCATGCCGCACGTGTGTACGAGAAAATTTCGGCAGCAATAAAAAACACTAAAAGCAGGGCAATCCATAATCGATGCTTCAGTTTTATCCATTTCGAAAAAGTAAAGCCAACCAAAAAGGGAATGAACATGGCAAGTACGGCACCGTACGAGGTGTGGTCTTTAAAAAATGGTGTCATTACCCAATGGGCAGCTTTTTGGTTAAAAATTCCGTGACCCGCTAAGCGAACAACACTGTAAACTATTACTGGTACAAAAGCTATTGTGTAAAGCCACACAAAGCTCAGTATTTTTTTTTGGTTGCGGCTGAAAATGTAACTCAAAATGAAATAGAAAATGAGCACATACAGTATGGTAATAAAAGTGGCTTTTATTGAAACCACCGGTAACGAACTGGTTGTTGTGCTTATTACCATCCATGCCAGGTAAAAATAAAGCGCAATTGAAACCGGATGTCGGGTAATGGTTTTGTCGAGACGGCTGCCTCGTGCAAACGAAAGCAGAATGAGCAGGAATAAACCACCCAAAATTGGTTCGGTTGGAATGGCCATGTTGAACGATAAACCATATATCAGCTTATCGAGAGGTATTGAAAGAGGGGCTAATATTACGCCAAGCCAAATAAGTTTTTCGTATGAATAAATTGCTATAAGGATAACAATTAATGCAGCAGGCACCAATATGCCCAGCATGGTTTCTTTTTTAAGCAGTAACCACGAGTTAAGCAGCACAAATGTTATCGAAAAGGCATAAAACAGCGAAAGCCTTAACCATTTGGTGGGTATAAAGTTATGTAGTCGGTTTAGATTCACGGAAATAATCGATCAACAATACAGTGATAACAGCAATAAAACCTGCACCAAAAGCAGCTAACAAAACAATAAGCCAACGAATTGGATAAGCTTTTTTGTCGGCAGCATAAGGTTTTTCAACAATTTGCGTAAACGATACTTGCTTGTTACCAAACATCATGTATTTATCGTAACGGCGCTGCAGGGTGTCGGCAGCAATCTCGTGAGTAATTATCAGCTCTTGGTATTTGCGAAGTTCTCCTCCATTTTCAACCAATTGTTTCATGGCTTCCTGGGCAGGGCGGCGATCGCCACCACGTGCGGCAGCTTCCATTAACCCTAAAGTTGCACTTTCAACTTGTGCATCGTAATCAACCAGTCCGGTTTCTTCACGTATTTTTTCAACAATGTTGAAAAGCGAATCGAGCTCTTTGTTTTTTCGGTCGAGGGCACGCTTGGCCATATCGGCCCATTCTAAATGAAGTTTGTTTTTTTCTATCAGAACGGCTTCATTCAAAAAAGCGATCAGCGAATCGACCATTTGTGCGGCGCGGTTAGGATCGGCATCCATTACCGAAATTTCAATCGACTCGAAATCGGTTTTTTTGTATTTGATATTCTTGTTGTATTCGTAAAGTATGTAAGTTTTGTAGAGCTTGTCGTTGCGGTTAATCTTGTAAACTTCATCGAGCTTGAAAGCATCTATTAGCCTGAATTTCAAGTCAACCGACATGAGGAACTCCAGCAAGTGTTCGCTTTCCGACTCTTCGCTTACCTCATCGATGTTCATTGGGTAAACACGTGCTGTTGATTTAAATTTTGGCTCGATAAAGCTTGGCCCCGAAATGATTGCAGAAATTACCACCGCCACAGCAACTATTGCTGAAATGTGGATTTTCCATTTCCATACAGATTCTAAAATCCGTTTGTTGTCGAAAAAGTTTTCCATAGATTATGTATCGTTAGTCTGTTTTGTACAACGATGTTTTTGTTTTTTTATTGTTCGGCTACAATCAGGAAATAATTCTTTTTTCCTTTTTGTACCAATAGGTATTTCCCGCCAATTAATAAATCGATATTTACAATGCCCTCGAGGTCGGTAAATTTATCTTTGTTAATAGCCAGTCCGTTGCCCTGAATAGTTCTTCGCAATTCACCTTTCGAAGGGAAAACAGGAGCCATATCGGTAAGCAGGTCCATTATGCCGGCACCTTTTTCGAATATGTTTTTGTTGACCATAAATTGTGGTACGCCTTCAAAAACAGCCAAAAAGGTTCTTTCGTCGAGTTTCTTTAGTTGCTCGGCTGTTCCTTTTCCAAAAAGTATTTCAGAGGCTTCAATTGCTTTTTCAAGTTCTTCTTTTGAATGAACCATTGTTGTAACCTCGTCGGCAAGGCGTTTTTGCAAAAGGCGCAAATGCGGGTTCTCGCGGTGAGCAACAACAAGGTCTTCTACTTCTTGCTTGCTAAGAAGGGTAAATATTTTGATGTATTTTTCAGCATCGTCGTCAGATGTGTTTAGCCAGAATTGGTAAAATTGATAGGGGCTGGTACGTTCGGGGTCGAGCCATACGTTGCCGCTTTCGGTTTTTCCGAATTTACCGCCATCGGCTTTGGTAATAAGCGGGCAGGTTAGCGCATAAGCTTCGCCACCGGCAACACGCCTAATCAGTTCGGTTCCAGTGGTGATGTTGCCCCATTGATCCGATCCGCCCATTTGTAATTTGCAGTTAAGGTGTTGGTTGAGGTATAAAAAGTCGTAGCCTTGCACCAACTGGTAAGTAAATTCGGTAAACGAAAGCCCTTCGCGAGCATCGCCGCTCAATCGTTTCTTCACCGAGTCCTTGGCCATCATGTAGTTAACGGTTATGTGCTTGCCAATATCGCGAATGAAATCCAAAAAGGTGAAGCCCTTCATCCAGTCGTAATTGTTAACCATTAAGGCTTTATTGGGGTTTTCGCTGTTGAAATCGAGAAAGCGGCTAAGTTGGTTTTTGATGCACTCCTGGTTGTGTCGCAAAGTGGCTTCGTCGAGCAAATTGCGTTCGGCATTTTTCATCGATGGGTCGCCAATCATACCTGTTGCGCCGCCTACAAGAACAATGGGCCTGTGGCCGGCAACTTGCAGGTGTTTCAACATCATTACACTAACCAAGTGGCCTATGTGCAACGAATCGGCCGTTGGGTCGATCCCAACGTATGCGGTAGTCATTTCTTTTTGTAGTTGTTCGTCGGTACCGGGCATCATGGTGTGAATCATGCCCCTCCACTGAAGTTCTTCGGTAAAATTCATATTCTGTTGACTATTTGTACAATTAGCATTAATGCCGTTATGCGTTATAAAACGGCGGCCAAAAGTACAAAAATATACAACGAAGTAAAAATGAAATATTAAGAATATATAGTAAGTGGGATTGAAAGCAGTGTTTTATGCTTGTTTCCCTGTTTTATCTTCGTCGCTGTTTTCTTCGTCCTGCATATCGCCATCGAAGAATTTCTTTTGTTCTTTTACTTCCTCGAAGAAATTATAAATGAATGGGAAGGTGCTTATAACCACACCTTGCAAGGGTTGGTACAGAGCCGATTCTTCGACTGCTTTTTCGGGTAAAAATGGATAGTTTTCATTAAGCTTTTGAAGCAAAACCAGTACAATTCCAAGAATGAATGCTGCCTTTATTAACCCAAAACCCAGTCCAAGCATACGGTTAACAAAACTCAGTTTAATGGTTTCCACTGCCTTCTCAACTGCTTTTCCAATAAAATGAACCAATACAATAATAATAATGAATGTAGCTACAAAGGCAATTATGTGAATGTAGTTGTTGTTGAGATTCATTTTTTCAATTAAAAAGGTTTCGGTAGCACCCGAAAACTCAATGGCTCCCCAAACTCCGCCTATCAAAGCAATTAGCGAAGTAACTTCGTAAATAAAACCTTTAACAGCTCCGCTAATGGCCGACGCAATTAATAAAATGATGATGATAATGTCGATGTAGTTCATGATTTTTGTTTTGGCTATTCACAAAAATAAGATTTATTCTTCAGAGCAGGTATCATGCGAGAGATTTTTTTGTTATTTTGCGTCACTCATGAAAACCTAAACTGCTTTATGCGAATTTTTAACAAAAGTGTTGGGAAGTTATTCACTTCGCGATACCGAAAGTACGAATATTTTAGCAAGTATCCGGTTGAACAACAGGAACAAGTGTTGTTCTCGTTGTTGAAAAAGGCCCGCAAAACCGAGTGGGGCAAAAAGTATAATTACAAGTCGATAAAGTCGATTGCCGATTATGCCAAAAATGTGCCCTTAACCGATTACGAAATACTTAAAGCAGACATCAATCGAATGGTTGAGGGCGAAAAAGATATTCTTTGGCCAGGTGCAACACGGTGGTTTGCCAAATCATCGGGAACAACAAACGATAAAAGTAAGTTTATTCCAATTAGTAAAGATTCGCTCGAGAAATGTCATTACCGTGCCAGCCTCGATGTTTTTGCGCACTATATACGCAGTAACCCAAATACCAAAATACTGAAAGGCAAAAATCTTACAATAGGAGGTAGCCACAGGGTAAATCAACTCAATAAAAAGGTGCGTACCGGCGATTTGTCGGCAGTCTTGTTATACAACCTGCCCTTCCTTTCGAAATTCAGGAACACACCCGATGCCGAAATTGCGTTGATCCCCGATTTTGAAGAGAAAATTGATAAAATAGCCGAAGCAACCATCAACGAAAATATTATCAGTTTTGCCGGAGTTCCGTCGTGGTTTTTGGTACTCATAAAAAAGGTTCTCGAGAAAACTGGTAAAAGCAATTTGCTCGAAGTATGGCCCAACCTCGAGGTGTTTGTTCACGGAGGCATTAATTTTGAACCCTATCGCGAACAATACGAAAAGCTTATTCCTAGCCCCAAAATGCGTTACATGAATACTTACAACGCATCGGAAGGTTTTTTTGGTTTACAAAACGATTTGTCGTCGAACGATTTTATATTAATGCTCGACAACGGGATTTATTACGAATTTATTCCGATGGACGACTTTTTTAAAGACGATCGGAAGGCTATTCCTTTAAGCGAAGTTAAAACAGGTGTGAATTATGCAATGGTTATTTCGACCAATGGCGGCCTTTGGCGATACATTATTGGCGATACTGTTCAGTTTACTTCAACCTACCCGTTCAAATTCATAATTACCGGGCGCACAAAACATTTTATAAATGCATTTGGCGAAGAACTTATCGTTGACAATGCAGTTAAGGGACTCCAGGATGCTTGCCAGAAAACCGGAGCCATTGTTAGCGAATTTACCGCAGGTCCCGTGTTTATGGATACCAGCCACAAAGGTCGTCACCAGTGGGTCATTGAGTTTGAAAAAGAGCCTGAAAACATAGAAGACTTTGCCCAAAAGCTCGATTTGGCTCTCCAATCGCTTAACTCCGATTACGAGGCTAAAAGGTACAAGAATTTAACACTTACCCAACTCGAAATTATTAATGCCCCGCAAGGTACTTTTTACCAATGGATGAAACAGCGCGGAAAAGTAGGTGGTCAAAACAAAATTCCACGTTTGTCGAACAACAGAGACTTTTTAGATCCAATTTTAGAGTTGCTACAAAAATAATTCTATAATTAGTTGTTTTATTGGTGGTTGTGAAAAGTTGTCGAAAATGAGCAACTAAAATCATTAACCATTGTTTTGATTTATTACCTTAGTAGCTGAAAAAATCAATAACATTTTATCGACATGCACATAGCCATAGCCGGAAATATTGGTGCTGGTAAAACTACCCTTACCACGCTGCTCGCAAAACATTATGGTTGGATTCCAAACTACGAAACAGTTGACGACAACCCTTATCTGAACGACTTTTACAACGATATGCAACGTTGGTCGTTTAACTTGCAAATATTCTTTCTGAACAGCAGGTTCAAGCAGGTTGTCGATATTCGCAAATCGGGCAAAACAGTTATTCAGGACCGTACCATTTACGAAGATGCTGAAATATTTGCACCCAACCTTCACGACATGGGTCTAATGTCGACCCGCGATTTCGAAAACTACCGGGCACTGTTCAAGCTAATGGTCGATTTAATCAATCCGCCCGATTTGCTGATCTACCTCAGGGCATCGGTACCTACTCTGGTTAACCAGATTCAGCAGCGTGGTCGTGAATACGAAGAGTCGATTAGGCTCGACTACCTGAAAATGTTGAACGAACGTTACGAGCTTTGGATTAGTCGCTATAATGCTAGTAAATTACTGATTGTTAATGTCGATGATTTAAATTTTCACACCAGCAACGAAGATCTGAGCAAAATTATCGATCGTATCGATGCCCAAATTCATGGTTTATTTTAATTCCATGCCATTTCGAGATTATTCGTTATAAATTTATTGAAAATGCAATATAAGTTGGAACAATTTGAACGCTTGCTCAATATTATGGATGAGCTGCGTGCAAAATGCCCGTGGGACAAAGAACAAACCCTCGAAAGCCTCCGTCATTTAACTATCGAAGAAACTTACGAGTTGAGCGAAGCCATATTAAAGGACGACAAAACCGAGTTGAAAAAAGAACTGGGCGACTTGTTGTTGCACATTGTTTTTTATGCCAAAATAGCCGACGAACAAAATGCTTTTAATATAGCCGATGTAATCGATTCGCTTTGCGAGAAACTAATTTACCGTCATCCGCATGTTTTTGGGCAAACCGATGCCCAAACGGCACAAAAAGTGGCCGAAAACTGGGAGGCGCTTAAGCTAAAAGAAAAAGGGCGTAAAAAGAAACGCGTGCTCGAGGGTGTGCCAAATTCGTTGCCGGCAATGGTTAAGGCACATCGCGTACAGGACAAGGTGAGGGGCGTAGGTTTCGATTGGGAAGAGCGCGAGCAGGTTTGGGATAAGGTTAAAGAAGAATTTGCTGAGTTTGAATACGAAGTGAAAGCCGGCAAACAGCGCGATATGGAAAAAGAGTTTGGCGATTTGCTGTTCTCAATGGTAAATGCAGCAAGGCTTTATGGTATCGACCCCGAAGCTGCTCTTGAACGTACAAATATGAAATTCATTAAGCGCTTTAATTACCTCGAGGAACAAACTTTGCTTAAAGGGCATTCGTTACATGATATGAGTCTTGCCCAAATGGATGTGATTTGGGAAGAAGCCAAAAAACTCGATGTTTAAAAAAACAGCAATGATGAAAAAGGTACTAATTCTTCTTTTTGTTGTTTTTATTGCTTACTCAAGTGTTATTGCTCAAGAACGCGATTCGGCCCTTGTTGCAAAGGTTTTTAAACATGGTTTAAACGATGCTAAAAGTTTGTTTACATCGCCTGTGCAATGGAGCGGTCGCCAGTGGTTAACGGCCGGCGCAGTTACAACAGCTACAGCAGCAGTTGTGCTTTGGGCCGATGAACCTGTTTATGATTTTGCCAATAAAATGCACACTCCGTCGCGCGATGTTTTTTTTAAGTATGCCGAGCCGCTGGGCAATAACTATGCTTTTGCGGTAATGGGCATAACACTTGCAACAGGCATAATTGCCAAAAATAATTACCATGTCGAAACCGCTTTTATTGCTGCCGAGAGTTATTTGTTTACCGGGCTGATTACCCAAGCTGTAAAAATTACTGCCGGGCGAAAACGTCCCAATGCCGATGGAACAACACACCCGCACGATTGGGAGGGACCTTTTTTTAACGGCAATTCGTTCTTTTCGGGGCATACTTCAACTGCATTTGCAGTGGCAACTGTATATGCGCAGCGTTATAAACATCAGCCATGGGTGCCAATCGTTTCGTACAGCTTGGCTATGCTTGGTGGTTTGCAGCGTATTTACGGCAACCGGCATTGGGCTGGCGATGTGTTGATGGGAGCAGCTGTAGGCACGGCAACCGGACTTTTGCTTAGTAAGCAATGGCAGAAAAATCCAATCAGGTTTTATCCGATAGCTACAAACGGTGGAGCAGGCCTTTCGATGGTTTATCAAATTCAATAGTTACTGTTTTTTCGCTTTACATAGCGTTAACAAACTATGAATAGGGTTAGTTTTTTGACAAAAATTGAATAATGGAGGCTTTATTGCCTAATTTTGCAGCTCATTTAAGCAAAGCTGTATGGAACTTTTCTCAAACATTTACTTCTCCTTTTTCCTGATTGTTACCTTGGGTTTTATGTTGGGACGCATCAAAATTAAGGGCATCTCGCTCGATGTGTCGGCTGTAATTTTTATTGCATTGGTATTTGGCCATTATGGCGTTATCATTCCTAACGATTTTCAGCAAATTGGTTTGGTGCTTTTTATTTTCACAATAGGCATTCAAGCAGGCCCGGGATTCTTCTCGTCGTTTAAAAAGCAAGGAAAAGATTTGGCCATTTTGGCTTCGGTATTAATTATTGTTGCAGGGTTAACCACCATAGCTGTGGTAAAACTGTTTAATATCGACAGCAATGTTGGAATTGGCTTGCTAACAGGTGCTTTAACCAGTACTCCAGGTTTAGCAGCTGCCATCGATATCAGCAAATCGCCAATGGCATCGATTGGATACGGGGTGGCATATCCTTTTGGGGTGATTGGTGTTATTCTGTTTGTGAGCTTTTTGCCCCGAATCATGAATAAAAAAATCAATAAGGCCGAAGAGGAATTTGAGCGCGACCTGAAATCAGATTTTCCCGAAATACAAAAAGCTAATTTTATTGTCGAAAACGAGAATGTTTTTGGAAAAACCATAGGCGATTTGCGCATAAGGTTTATGACCAAAGCGGTTGTTTCGAGGGTAATGCACGAAGGCTTTGCCATAACTCCAACACCCAAAACAGTGTTGCAAAAAGGCGATATAATTAAAGCTGTTGGCGATATGGAAGCTCTTGCTCGCATTAAACTGCTTATTGGCCCCGAAACCGATATCGATATTCCTTTGGCTGCTCATTACGATGTACGCAGGGTATTGGTTACCAACAAACAGTATGTAAATAAGACCATTCGTGAGCTTAATCTGCTCGAAAATTATGGGGCAACCATAACCCGTATTGCCCGTTCGGGTATCAACTTTACACCGTCGCCCAGTACACGCATTCATTTTGCCGATAAATTGATGATTGCCTGTAGTACCGAAAACATGAAACAAGTAGTTACCGTTTTTGGTGACGACGACCGCCGCCTTTCCGATACCGACTTTTTGCCCATTGCACTTGGGATTATAATTGGTGTTTTGGTCGGAAAAATAAATATATCGGTTGGGAATTTCAATTTTAGTCCCGGCTTAACCGGTGGCGTTTTGGTTGCGGGCTTGATACTAGGCCGTACCGGAAAAACAGGCCCAATTTTATGGACCATGACCAGTTCGGCAAACCAACTTATAAGGCAACTGGGTTTGTTGATGTTTATGGCTGCTGTTGGTACTTCGGCCGGTGCAAATTTGGTCGATATTTTTGTGCAGAATGGATACATCATGTTTGTAGCAGGTGCAATTATCACCCTATTGCCAATGATTGCTGCAACCATAATTGCACGTGTGTTTTTCAAAATAAACTTGCTAACGCTTTTGGGCGCTTTAACAGGTAGCATGACCAGCACGCCCGGGCTTGCAGCAGTCGATTCGATGACCAAAACCAATGCCCCTTCGGTGGCTTATGCCACAGTTTATCCCTTGGCCATGGTGTTGCTTATTGTTGTTGTTCAGTTGGTTGCTTTGATAATATAGAAATTCAATAATTAATCTTGCCCAATTTGGAAGAATTTTTTGGGTAAGAATTTAACAGGTAACCACGAGGCGAAAGCGCCAATGGTTAAAACGGTTACGGCAATAATTGTTAGGCTAGTAAGCCTTAATGCTACAGGATAATTTTCAACAGCAAACGATCCGGGAAATTTAAGCCATCCAAAGTGTATTTGCCCTAAACAAATGGCAATACCAAGTGTAAGGCCAATTATTGCTCCTATTGTTGAAATCAACCATCCTTCGTACAGAAATATTTTTGCTATTCGTTGGCGGCTTAGTCCCATGCTCATTAATATATTAATGTCTTTCTTTTTATCTAAAAGGAGCATCGCTATTGAGCTGGCCAAATTAAACGAAGCGATAATTACAATAAACGAAAGGGTAAGGAATATGAAAAAACGTTCACTTTTGGCAACACGGTAGTAATCTTCGTGTTGTTGATAGCGGTTTTGAACAATGTATTGGTCGCCCAGTGTTTTTTGAATTTTTTTCTGAAATCGTTTAATGTTGGTGCCTTCGGCAAGTTGTAACTCAAGTGAAGTAACATTTTTATTAACCGAAAGCAAATTGCGGGCAAAGTTGATTGGTACTATAATGAATTGGTCGTCAACCTCTTGTTGGCCAACAGCGTAGATTCCTGCGAGGTGAATGTGCTTTTGTTTAAAGGGATTGAGCATTGCCGCTGTACCCCGGCCTTTTTTGGGAACTGAAATGTGCATTGGCCGAACAAAATTTACTGCTACGCCCAAATGGTAAGCCACTCCGCGTCCAATAACTGCATAATCAAAATTGCCATCGTTGAGCATGAGGTCGCCATCGTACATTACTTGGTCGAGCCGGCTCATGTCCAAAAATTCATCTTCAACTCCTTTTATGCGGGCAATGTATTGGCGGTCTTCAAATTTTACATGGGCAATTTCTTCAACAACCTGGCAAAAATGTATAACCGACGGGTCGTTCTTAATTGTTTCGAAGGCACTTGTTTCGGGGTCGAATTGTTTGCCCTCGGCCAGGGTGATTTTTATTTCGGGGTCGAAGTAGCTGTAAAACGATTGGATAAGGTTTTCGAAACCATTGAAAATTGATATTACAACCACCAGGGCAGTTGTGCCAACTACTACCCCCAACAATGCTACCCACGATATAATGTTTACCACATTACGCGAGTTTTTCGATAACATGTACCTTCGGGCTATGTATAACGCGAAATTCAATTATTTGTAGGCTGTTACAATTAAACCTGTTCCTTTTTTGTGTTCGGTATTTAGATCGAGCCAGTTAAGCAAGGCTGCAATCGGGAAAACCACAATGTAATAAAACGGCAAAAGCACAAAAAATATTTTGCTTATACCAAGCAGTAAAATTGGATATTTCATCGAGAGGCGCCACGATAGGCTGCCCGGTTTTCCGTACTGATATTTTGCTTTGATATTCGAAAAGCCGGCTTTTTTCAGTTTTTCCTGAATGTCGGCAATGTTGTAGCCATCGCGCACATGTTCATCAATGAAACCATGAATGCCTTCGTTTTCGTGGTCGTGATCGTGGGCATCGGAGCCGCCTTGATCCGAAGGCGTTGATATGAGTAACATACCTCCATTTTTCAACGATTGAAAGAAATTGCTGAAAACTTTTTCATCTTCTTCGATGTGTTCCATCACATCAACCGAAATAATCAGGTTGAACTGATCGGGCTCAACAAAGCGGGTTAGGTCGGCTTTTTCAACAATAACGCGATTGTTTAAGCCGGCATTCAGAAAAAATTTGTTGCAGTCAATTACTTGTTCCTGCTTTACGTCGACAGCTTTAATGAGCGAATTGGGAAACATACGGGCCATGCGGTAGGTGTACTGGCCAAACCCCGATCCTGCATCGAGAATTATTGGGTCGGTAGGTTTTTCCCATTTTCGAAGTTCGCGGCGTACGTGCCACGAGCGTAAAAGCAGTAAGTCGAGCAGGCGGTAAAATAGTTTACGCAACGATGCCGACTTGTTAAATACTTTGCCTAAACTTTTTTTAATTGGGTCGTATTGCATGGTTTAATAGTTAGGTTATTGTTTCAGTGCTTGGTCAATTTTGTCAATATAATCGAGGCTGTCGTCAATAAAGAAGTCGAGTTCAGGTATAATGCGCATTTGTTTGCCAATTTTGTGCCCCAGTATGCCCCTAATTTGTGGCGACAGTTGTTTGATGAGTTTTAGCATTTCGTCGGCTCCTTCGGAAGGGAATATGCTGAGGTATATTTTGGCCACCGAAAAGTCTTTCGAAACCCTTACAACAGTTACCGATATTAATTTCCCCCTGAAAAGTTCCCTGCTTTCTTTCTGAAAAATATCGGCCAGTTCTTTTTGGATCAGCCTCGAAACTTTATTTTGCCTTATTGAATTCATATTGATTTGTTTTAGTTGCAAAGTTAACGATTACAAATCAATTTATAAGGAAAATTGTTCAAATGGGTTTTAACAAAATTTGATGTTTCTATTGCCAATCGAGAATTATTTTGCCACAATTACCTTCTTCCATAATGTCGAATGCCTTTTGGAAATCGTCGGCTTTCATGCGGTGAGTAATGATTGGTGCAATGTTAAGGCCACGTGTGAGCATCATTTCCATGTGGTACCAGGTTTCGAACATCTCACGTCCGTAAATGCCTTTTAGCGTAAGCCCTTTAAAAATAACCTTGTTCCAATCGACGGTAGTGTTTGGAGGTAGAATTCCCAATAAACACACCTTGCCACCATTGTACATGTTGTCGATTATTTGGTTAAAAGCAGCTTTTGAACCGGAGCATTCGAGGCCAATATCGAAGCCTCCTACCATTCCCATTTTTTTCATGGCATCGGCAATCGATTCGTTAAGTGGATCAACCACTTGGTCGGCCCCCATCGTTTTGGCCAGTTCGCGGCGGTAGGGGCTTAGGTCGGTGCCTAAAATATTGCGGGCGCCGGCAAATTTGCAAATTGCAGCAGCCATTGAGCCTATTGGCCCTCCAATACCGGTAATCATAATATCTTCGCCTACCAGAGGAAACGATAAGGCAGTATGGCAGGCATTTCCCAGCGGATCCATAATCGATACTATTTCGTCGGGTATTCGGCTGTCTACTTTTATGACATTGCTTACCGGAACAGCAACAAACTCGGCAAAACCACCGTTGCGTTGAACTCCAATTCCAACTGTATGGTCGCATATATGTTGCCTGCCACGCCTGCAATTGCGGCAATGTCCACAGGCAATATGTCCCTCGGCTGTTACTCGGTCGCCAATTTTGTACTGGCTTACTTCAGCACCCAATTCAACAATTTCGCCAACATATTCATGGCCAATAATTAAGGGTGTTTTAATGGTTTTTTGGGCCCAGTCGTCCCATTTGTATATGTGTAAATCGGTACCACAAATGGCCGATTTCCTGATTTTTAACAGAACTTCGTTAACGCCCGGGCTGGGTATTGGTACATCTTCCATCCATAAACCGCGTTCGGGTTTTGCTTTCACAATTGCTTTCATACTTCAGCTGTTAAATTGAATATTAATAGGTGCAATTTCGTGAATGCCTTTTATGAAAAAAATGATATTCGTGTGTTATTTGTTCCAAACCGATTGCAGGGGCGAAATTATAAGTTCGTTGAGCATTATTTCGCCTCCGCTGGTGAAAAGTTCGTAGCGGTCCGATTCGGGATTGGGCACGAAAGGGGTTCGGCATACGTACTTGCCCCCATCTATGTAAATTTCAATAAGCGAACGGTCAATAAACAATTCAAAGTTTATTTGTTTGTTTTCAGAAGTATAGTTGAATTGGGTATTCGATACGGTAAAAATGCCACGTTTTGCATTATAAGCTACTTCGGTGCCTTCGATGCTTTTGTTGCTGCGCACAATAAAACCGAAATTGTCGCTGTTGAGGTTAGTTATTTGGCCTTTAATGTGAAACTCGGTTCCGCGTGTTCTTTTTATCGGATTGTTATTAATTCCGGGATAAATCTTTTTTTCGTCACATAACCATTCGTCGTTGCTTAAAGTTGATAAACTTTTTAGTGGTATTTGTCTTATTTCGAGGCTTTCGGGAGTGCTGTGCAGGCTAATTTCAACAGGTATTGACAGTACGCCGTTTGAGGCGATATCGGCCAATTGATCGCTTTTAATTTCCGATAAGGAGATCATCCGATCGTTTTTTATGTCGTTAAAAACAATTGTTCCACCGGTGTTGCGGCCATAATCGAGTTGCTTAACGGTACTTACAATGCTTAGAGCGTTCCCATCGAAATCGCATACCATGTAGGTGCCTTTTTCGGAGAACAGCACCCAATGGGTTTTGTCGGTTTTGCGGTCAATTGGCATTTCAATTAATTGCGGAAAACCAAAGTTGTATTTGAAAGTTGATGTTTCGTTCCAATTGATTCCATTGGTAGAATTCAAAATATGAATGTAGTTGGTGCTTCGGTTGTAGGCAAGCATTATCCATTTGTTCGATTGCGAATGCCAAAATACAAAAGGTTCGCATTGTGCGAGTTGTTCGGTTCCGGTTGTTTTTTCTTCATTGGCAAAATCAACACCGTTTGTCGAAGTTGTTCGGTATATTCCGTCATTCCAACGATTTAACCAAGCAGTAAAGCCATTGTCGCTTTTCACTACCGATCCCCACCAGGGAACTTGTTGCATCGAGTCGGTTATTGATGCTGGCTGTTCAATAACGCAGGGGTGGTTTTCCCAATGCAACAAATCGGTGCTGGTAGCCAGCCCCCAGTTTATGTAGCCTTTTTGTAAATTGTGCGGGTTGTATTGGTAATAAAGGTAATAGGTCGAGTCATGTTCTAAAAGTGCAATGGGGCTGCCCATTTTATTGATCTCAGGCGAGAAATGAAACTGGTTCCGATACGTTTCGTTGTATTTGGTATTTTCATCCTTTTTTTTCGAAAAAGCAGATGTTGAGGCGATTAAAAGTATTTGTATCAGAATGATAAATTGTTTCATCTTTTTATAAGTTTAAATGTGTAGCAAATATAGATTAAAATGAATTTAGAGAATGTTTTTTGTTCCCAAAACTCAAATAAACACTCGTTACCAGTTTACAGGCGTTAATCCATTTTTTTCTAAAAACTGGTTGGTTTTGCTGAAATGATGGTTGCCAAAAAAGCCTCGCGAAGCCGATAATGGTGAAGGGTGAACCGACTCAAGTACCAAGTGTTTCGTTTGGTCGATTACCTGCCCTTTTTTTTGGGCATAAGCACCCCAAAGCAAGAAGGCTACATGCTTTTTTTGTTCCGAAACGATTTTAATTACAGCATCGGTGAAGGTTTCCCATCCTTTGTTTTGGTGCGATCCGGCCATGTGTGCCCTTACCGTAAGGGTAGCGTTGATGAGCAATACCCCTTGCTCGGCCCAGCGGCTTAAATCGCCCGACGTGGGAACTGCAATACCCAAATCGTTGTTGATTTCTTTAAAAATGTTGCGCAACGATGGCGGAAAGGTAACTCCCTGTTTTACCGAAAAGCATAAACCATGTGCCTGGCCGGGACCATGATATGGGTCTTGCCCGATAATAACAACTTTTATGTTGTTGAACGGGCAAAGGTTAAAGGCATTAAAAATATCCTTGCCTTTTGGGAAAATTGTTTGTGTTTGGTATTCGTTTCTTACAAAATCGGTTAGTTGTTTGAAATAAGGTTTTTCAAATTCTTCTTTTAATACTTCCTTCCACGTAGGCTCAATCTTAATATCCATAACAAAGTCAATTTTTTATCGCTTAAAAATAACAATGAAAATGATAAGCTCAACGTTTAATTAGTTTATTTATGACGAACTGATTACATTTGTGACATGTCGATAATAGTAACAAATATATCGAAAAAGTACGGTAAACAGCTGGCATTGAACAGCGTATCGTTGAGTATTGGCAAAGGTGAAATAGTGGGGTTTTTAGGGCCAAATGGTGCCGGAAAATCAACATTGATGAAAATTCTTACCGGCTATTTGCCTGCCGATAGTGGCGAAGCTTACGTAAACGGTTTAAAAGTTGATTGCGATAATACGCTTTTCCGTTCGCAGATTGGCTATTTGCCCGAGCATAACCCGCTTTACCCCGAAATGTATATTCGTGAATACTTGAGCTTAACGGCCGGTTTTTATTCCTTAAAAAACAAAAAAGAACGGGTTGATGAGGTAATTGAAATGACAGGTCTTTTGCCCGAAGTGAGAAAAAAAATAGGTGCATTATCGAAAGGATACCGTCAGCGTGTAGGTTTGGCCCAAGCCTTGGTACATAACCCTTCGGTGCTTATACTCGATGAGCCTACTTCGGGGCTCGACCCCAATCAGCTCGACGAAATACGTGGTATGATTGCTCGCATTAGTTCCGACAAAACGGTTATGCTGAGTACCCATATTATGCAAGAGGTGGAAGCAATGTGCAACAGGGTAATCATTATCAGTAAAGGCGAAATTGTTACAGATGGATCAACTGCCGATGTAAAAAAACTGTCGGTTAACGGTGCTCAAAAAGTATTGATGGCAACTCTTAACCCTGTCGATATTGAAACATTGAAAGCACTAAGTTTTGTTTCGAATGTTGAAAAAGCCGGGCACAACGAAGTGCTGGTTACTGCTATGGATAAAGACGATATTCGGCCACAATTATTTAAAACTGCCGTTGATAATGGTTGGACTTTGATTACCCTAAGCGAACAGTCGAGGAGTGTTGAGAATATTTTTATGGAACTAACCCGATGAAGCCTAAAGTTAGTGTGGTAATCCCTTTTTTTAATGCCGAAAAAACACTCGCCAGAGCAGTTGAAAGTATCTTAAACCAAACATTTACCGATTTTGAGTTGTTGCTAGTTAATAATAATTCAACCGACAATAGTGCAAAAATAGCTTCACATTGTGCAGTTATCGATAAGCGGGTTGTATTGTTGAACGAACAACGTAAAGGAGTTGCTTTTGCCGCAAATACAGGTAACAGCGCAGCACAGGGGCAGTACATTGCCCGAATGGATGCCGACGATGTTTCGCTGCCACAAAGGCTCGAAAAACAAGTTGCCCTTTTAGATCGAAAACCCGAGGTAGGGGTTGTGTCGTGTTTGGTTCGCCATGTTGGCCATCATGGCAATACACAAGGCATACAGCGTTATGTCGATTGGGTAAACACTATGGTTTCACACAATCAAATTGAAGTCAATCGCTTTGTTGAAATGCCGCTTATTAATCCCACAACCATGTTTAGGCGCCAGTTGATTGACGATTTTGGTGGTTTTGTTCAGGGCGATTTTCCCGAAGATTACGAGTTGTGGCTCCGTTGGATGGGCAAGGGGGTGAAAATTGAAAAAGTTGAAGAAGTTCTTTTTGAATGGTTCGACTCGGACACACGCCTTACCCGCAGTGATAAGCGTTACAGTCAGGAAGCCTTTTATCGCACTAAATCGAAGTATCTGGCCGAGTTAATGAATCACCAAAAACCCGGTTCAGTATGGGTGTGGGGTGCAGGTAGGTTAAGCCGTAAAAGGGTAGCCATGCTTCAATTGCAAGGAGTTGAGATTGATGGATATATTGATGTGAAAGATCGCGAAATTGAAAATTCGGTATGTGTGGCTTATACCAATTTTAATTGGAATGCTTCAAGTTTTATTCTATCGTATGTAGCCAACCATGGGGCACGCGAAAAAATCCGAAGTTTTTTAAATTCGAAAGGAAAGATTGAAGGACTTGATTTTTTGCTGGTTGCGTAGTGAGGCGAAAGTTTGTATATTTTTATTTTAAGGCCGCATCGTAACAACGGTAAATAATGTCGAGGTGCTTACGAGCCAGTTCAAGT